>CAYFIF010000001.1:0-54172 GCA_964343085.1 uncultured bacterium
AGAAACATTCCAGTCCAAAGAATGCTTTCCGGGAGTATAATCTTTCTTACCAGTCGTAAAAACTAATTTTCCTAAAATATTGTGAATATATATTTCTGCTATTTGATTATCATTAAGTTCAAATCTAATGGTCAGTTTTGGGTTAAATGGATTGGGGAATAGATTAGTAATTCTATTTGACTTTGGGACTATACTTTTTTGATCTATTTCAACTGTTTGAAATGATGTGTTAGCTTCGCCAGGAGAGCCAAAGTCAGATGATGCAGACCAAGAAGATGCAAGAGAATTATCCATTTCTGGATTAATTAGTTCTAGGCTGGGCCCATTTCCATCTGGTTCGGAGGGCCAAGGGGCCGTATCATCATATTCCAAAGAGTCAATAAGCGAATTGGATAGATTATATAACCGAACCTGATCTCCACCACCACTTAGACCAAAATCAAATGAGCCTATAACATTTTCAATATCAGGAAATACTGTATCAAACTGATTAATATTTCTGGCGATAACTAGATAGTCTAATGCGGCAATTTCAGTACCATTTGGAATTGAAAAAAAATGCTCATCGTTATCATCTTTTAACAACCAACCTGAAATATCTAAAGCAGATTGCCCTGGGTTATATAATTCAACCCAGTCTTCTGGATCAAAGCTGTTACTAGAATTATAATTAACCTCATTGATAATTATTATACTATCGGAGCCGATAGTGGTTTGAGTGAATAATGCGGTATAGCTACTGTTATTATTAAAATTAGATATCGTCATGTTTGAAGCAGAGTCAGGATATTGAACCCACCTAATAAAAGAATAACCTGGTTCAGGTATTGCTTTTATTTTGATAGGTATATTGGGGAAATAGTACCCGGTCCAACGCTCTATAATATTTAATGAATTTATTTTTATTTTTCCACTTCTTTGAGGCAATATATCTAGAATAATTTGATTCTGGTTTGGTAGGTCAAACTGTTGCTGAAGGTGACTGAGCGCGTAGGATGGTCTGTTTTCAGCAAAACTTACCATATTATTAATTTTATATTCCCAATTGAGCGCAGAGTTTGGCCAGTTTCCATTATTAAACCATCTGTCTTGATGTGACGAAATTTCATTTGAAATTGCAAATTTTATTGAGTCTAATTTGGGAATTAAATATTCTGGTTTAAATACAGAGTTCATTAAGTCGCAATAGATATTTATAAAAGTATTTTCAAAGTGATTGTTTTCCAATAATTTTCTAATAATAAAAGTACTCCATGGAGGGTTAGGCCACCCTGGACCATTAGATTCCAAGGCAAAATCAAGTGTATTGTGGCTGTATGCATTTTGATCCCAGATGCTAAATCCAAAATCTGTATCATAAAGGATCCACCTCCATTTTCCACCAGGTCGATGATCTCTCCAGAACTTTATATTATTGCCTGGCCAGTCCCGATTATCAATATATATCTGAAAGACCTGATAGTTAAAATAAGACTCTATATCTATCCAATTCTCAATTGCATTCTGCACGCTTATATTATTTATATCTTCTGTCTCAAGGTAATCAAGGAGATTAATATAATCTGAATTAGTTCCGTGAATAATATTCCACTGATTATATCCTTCAATATCTAAAAGATCTATATCATTAACGCTAAGATTATGGTTGTAGGCAATAAAATGTTCACTAACTTTTTCTCGAATATTTTGAATACCCCAGTAATCACCATTTAAATATAAAACAGCTGGTCTATATTGCTGGTGGTCTACATCTAGGCTATCAGCAATAGTAGTAATAAATCCATCTCGCATCATAGTAGACTCCCAGTCATTACCTGAATTACGAAGTACAAAAGATTCATACGTTGAGAAGCTTAGCTCTGGGAAAAAACTATAATCAAACTGATTTGGTCCGTACTGATTACGAGCAAAAATAGAAAGTGATTTTTGTGGAAAACCACGGCTCCACCCTCCAAATATTTTTGCACCGGCGTTTGCGCTATATCCGGAGCCATCTAGTTCTAATATTTCGAAGTGTATTGGTTTTTCCCAGTCTTCCCAAAAATTAGCTCCAAAATACGGAAAATTTGGATCAGCATCTAAGCCTAATGCATACATTCCACTATCCTCATCAAAAAAACTATTTGGATCAGTGGTAATAAATATGATCGGTAAATCTTTTGGACTATCAAAAACATAAGTTTTTGACTCTATATCTGATGGGAGCCAGCCGTCTAAAAAAGACCGAGCTCGGACAACAACATTTTGATTTGTTGTGTATGGATACTGGTACAAACTTGAAAAGGGTTGGGGCTCCGTACCATCTATGGTGATACGTATTTCAGCATCTGGGTTTTCACTGGTAATGCCTATACTAATGGTTTGTCCAGGTTGATAAATTCCTGAGTTTTCTGAAAAAAGTGGTTTTGTTAATGCTCCACTATAACTTGGAGTGTTATTTGATGATCCAGGCGTTGGCTCGCCAAAAATGAGCCAAGAACCCGTTTCTTGATATTTACCTATGGACATATCTGTTTGAAGTTGACCTGTATAAACTGAATCTAAAATTGTTTCATTTGCATCAGTTAAAACCACAGTCTCTCCATTTGAGTTAATTTTAAAATTAGTATGGAAAGATATATCAGGAATATCCATATCCGGATTAGGTGGGCGAACCGTGCCATTATCTATCCTAGTTTTATATCCAAGAGTAAGGAATGGTATGCAACTCATATCTGAAGAATTATTTGTATAGTTATGAACCTGAATGGCGAGTATATTATTTCCTGATATCAAAGGGAATTGTTCGAGGTCTAACCAGATCGCTTCAGGGAAACCGCCTGAATAAATTTCAGCTTCATGAAGTGCATTGGTTAATTCATTGTATTCAACATCCGTGTTTGGTGCTCCAAGAGATCTGCGAGAAAACTCAATCCCATTTAAGTAGGCTATATAACCATCGTCATAATCAATATGAAACAAAAGTTTTGAAATATTATCAGGATCAGTAATATTAAATATTTTTCTGATAAATATAGATGATGTTCCTGAAGGAACGTAGGTGTTGTCGTCATTATCACCATAGCCAAAGCCGCTTGCTCCTTCTTGCCAGTTTGAAACATTTGTGTTTATATGATTCCAATTACTTACAGGCTGGCTGTTTCCTATCCAATATTTCCAATCATCACCCCAGTCAATAATTGCATCCCACTGCTGGACGATATTCTTTCTGTCTTTATCCGAAGCAAAAACAATTAAAAATGTTTCAGATGCAATTATATATTCAGGGAAACTCCACTTGCAAATTTCATCTGGATCATCACTCAGGCAAAATCCAGAAAGGTTTAGTTCTACATCCATTGGATTATAGATTTCAATCCAATCAGGTGAATCATTATCTTCATCAAAAAGAGTCGACCCATTACTTGAAACTATCTCATTCAACTGTAAAGACTGCGAAAAAACGGAGTGTATTAGTAGAATTAAATATAATTTTTTATGCATAAATAATATATAATTCAAAACAGAAATTAATTTAATCCTTTTTAGTAAGATTAATCTCACTATACTTAGCCGCAGTAAGTTGTGAGTCATCATGACTCAAGGCGACAATACCTACAAATAGGTTTTCACCCCAGTCTTTAATATTTAGTTCTCCGTACTTAGTCCAAGCGCTATTCTCAAAAATATAAAAACTTAATAGACTGTTCCTTCTGATTGTTTTTAGCTTTACCAGGTCCCATTCCAAATCAGGCCCTCTGTTTGCTTCCATTCTCTTTCCATTTTTTTCTCTAAAACCAAATTCAGTATTTCCTCCTGGAAAAATATTTATGAGCCCATGAGCTGAGTTTGTTTTAAGATTAGATCTGACCATTATGCCTGCTTTTGCATAACTGTGTGTATATAGTAGGTTATTTATTCTAACAGAAAATTCAAAATCTGTATTAAGTTTTTGATAAACAAACCTAAACTGATCTTTATCAGTCCATATATCATTACCTGCCCCATATAGAATCAAAGTGTCGGCTGATACAATTTGGCCACCTTTCAAGGGTCTTCCGATATCTTTAACTAGCCACTTATCTGGCAATTCATCTGTACCCGGTGGGGATAGAATTTTGGGAGGTTTTGGTGGTAGTGAGTCCAATTGACTGGGTTCTTTAATAGTTGTTAACCAAAATCTAAGATCTTCATCTATAGCATATTTTAAATTACCAAAATATTTAAACCAGTCTTTTATATCACTATAGCTAGCTTTCTCTATATCAATTTTTTTTAATTTTTCTTTATTGGTGACCATTCCCCAATTTGATTTTTTGATTCCTCCATGGGTTTTAAATACTTTGTAAGACCACATAGTAGCGGGCCAATTATTTTTTTTATAAATATCAAAATACCTGCGCATCATTTCGCCTCCTCCCGCAGATTGGAAGACGACATTAAATTCCCCAATTAAGAGAGGTGAGTTGAATTGATTCATTTTATTAATCCACAACGGAATTGTATTTTGAATGAAGTCGGTATGGGTAAAGAGCGTGGGAGGGCCACCACCAAATAGACCGGGGTAAAAGTGCATAGTATAAATTATGTTTTCCACCTTAACTGAACGTATATTTTTATAGAAGTCTATTCCACTTCTGTGTCCTGGAAAAATAATAATGTGCCTATCATTATTACGCCTTATTTCACTATAAATTTTCAGGATTATTTTTTTTAAGTTTTTTTCGCTACTTCCCCAAGGTTCGTTTAGCAGATCATAGGCTGCGATTGTTCCTTCATTTTTATATCGTTCCGAAATTTGCTTCCAGAGCCAGATAGTTTGTTCCTGATATAATTTTTCATCCCAAAGTTTATTAAAATCAACTTCTCCAGAATGGTCCATACCGCTTTGGCGTCCAGGTGCGCCGTGCATATCAAGAATAACATACATATTTCGTTTTTTTGCCATTTCTATTGTGTAGTCAATCCATTTCCATGCGTCTTCTTTTAGTCTGAATGGCTTAAGGTCTGATTCCATTAATATTTTATAATCAAATGGAAGTCTTACGGTGTTCATTCCAAATGATTTAATAATGTCCATATCTTTTTCGGTAATCCAATTTTCTCTATATACTTCCATTAATTTATAGGCTTTTTCAGCGCCAAATCTATTTTCCAAAGTTTCTATGAATTGTTTTTGATCATGGATCCCTCGTCCTGCATAATCGAGCATCCACATTTCAAGAATAAGCCAGTTACCCAAGTTGCATCCTTCTAAAAACACAGGCTGATTGGCTTCATCTAGTATTTTTTGATTTTTAACCTTTATCAAGCCTGATGCATTTAAAAACACCGTAATAAATACTATTTTAAAAAATAACCGCAATAAATAAAAAAATTCTATTTTTATATTTTTCATGTTTTAACCCTAAAAATTTATATTTTTCTTATCCATGAAATATTGAATACTATCTATATTTCCCTTTCTGGTAAATAAATCTTTACAAATTCTAAAATTAATTACTGAATCATGAATTTTTTTTACTGAGCCATCCAAATATGTTATTATTATTTTTTCCTTAACTGGATGATTAATATCATAAATAATTGGAACCTGATTGAATGTAAATAGGAGCTGGTTTTTCTTGACCTTTATTTTTGATTCGCCAGTAGCTATGCTATAATGATTGAAAACTTTGGACCTAGTTAAAAATTCTGATTTTCTAAGTAAAAAAGGTGCAAAAACGAGCTTTCCTTTTTTAATAAAACAACCCAGTTCTCCAAAACGTGTTAAAATCTCTTCCTTTACTTGCCCAGTCATTCCAGGTTGCTGCGCGCCGGAATGTGATGGAGAGTGCGAATATGGGTCAAAAGGAAAAGCACCATACTGTTTTGGTGTTTTTGCAGAGCTAAGACCACCTCTTATTTTGTAATAGAGTTTTCCAAGGGTAGTAAGTTCTGGATTTTTTGGGTTCTTTTTATAAAAATGATAAAAATTTTCCTGAACACTAAGAAGTAATTTGGCAACCATATGCCAGTATATGGAGCCAATTCCCTCGTATGAAAACATTGTCCCAGATCGACCTGTATAATATCTGTGTTTAAAAACTGATTCGTAAATTTCAAGTATTTGAAGGTACTCACTATCAATTAATTTTTTATATTTAGTCTCATTTTTTTTCAAAATGTTAAGTGCAGTTTTTAAATCAAATTCATTTTTTAAATCTGGATTAAATCGTATGTTATTTTTTGCATCTAAATTTACAATCCTAGTATCCCCTAAATCGATTAGCATTTTTAATGTTGAGCATTTTTCAAAAAGGGTTTTAGGGATTATGTTTTTATTAAGGAATGATACTATTTCTTTTGAAGGATAAAGGATAAAACTATTTTGATTTTTTCTATACAGTCTGCTACTGTATATAGCCTTAATTGTAGCAATAACTTTGTCCAATGGGAGTCTTCCCGAACTCAAAGCAGCAACCTGGCCTTCCAGCATAATGCTAAGTTTATCAATCTGAGCTGAATTTTTTGATATGTTTAGGTCAATTATATTATATGCATTGAACAATCCATTTTTTTCATTAGAGTCAATTGTATGATCTAATATTTTTTTGCTAATCTCTAAAAAATCATATAATTCCTTGGCTTTTATCAAGCTTTTTTTCCTAAAACCCTTTTCATAAACCTTATTCCTATATGATGAGAATGCTTCTCCAGAGCCCATAATAAATTCCATCCTGATTTTATTATAATCTTTTTGATGGTTTCGTTTTTTATCCAGCTCTATTAGTAGGCTATTAATTTCAAAAAACCATTGAGCAACCTCTCTTGATATTGACAAAGATTTTAGATCAGCTTGCTTTAAAATTTTCTGGAAAAAATTAATAAACCTCCTCAAATAATAAACGGTTACCATTGATGCTCCATAACCGACTAAAGCATTATTAGCATCGTTCCACTCAGGTCTTTGGGTATTTAGCCAGATACCACCGTCAGGGATGAGATTGGATAATTTAGCAAGTGCTAAAACAATTAATTTTTCACATAGATTTACATGGTATATATTTTTTTTGTTATCCTGAACAAGTTTGATATCAGTACCATAGACATTAACTAAAGCCATGATTTTTTTATTTTTTTTGAAGTCAAAGTTAATTGTCTCTTTAGGATTAGAAATTATTTCAGAAAACGATCGCAATCTGTAGGGTACATTGGCATAAGAATAAATTTCTAGAGAGAGGTTGTTAGTCAGTGTTTTATTGCTATAGTTATTTAGATGCTCAAGAAGCTTTTGCAAATAAATTATTTGATGATCATTCCAATAGCCTATATAACTCCATGAATCATTAGGGTCGCTTACTTCCCAATCGATTCCATCGCTATCTATGCGATAAGGGTTATATCCGTCTACGGTTGTTGCATTGACAAATTTAGATATCATTGAGTTTATTGATAAAGGAAAGCTCAAACCTAGGGCTTCCCAATTTTGGAAAATATCCCTCCAGTTTCCTTCATAATAGAGTAATTCACTGTTATTATTATCTTTGGTTTTTATCTCAAATCTATTCCAAGGTCTGCTCGGGTCTCCATGTCGACGACCTAATCTAAGTGGAAGATATTCTCGACACAATCTCATGATAGATTGATCTTTTGTTTCATTTGAGAAGTGAATTAATTGGTCCAAACTAACAGTAGCTTTATTTTGATTGAATCTATTTTTGAAGATTTTGTAGGCCTTTTTATTTCTAGTTTTGAGATTTTCAATAAAATCAGATAATCTAACATTATATTGATTATTAAATACTCCCCCTCTTAGAATATTAAATAGTACATTAGCAGTGTGATGGAGATCGTTAATATTTGATCGAGTAATTTGAAAACCATCAGCAGAGGCTATGGCATAAACTAACTTATTATGATTACTGATTATGCCTTGTTCGGTGTCATCAATTATATTTTTGGAGTTATTAAGCGATTTTATTATATGTGTTATCTCAGTTTGAGTTTTGTTTACATCGGCAAATAAATACCATTTCGATTCTTCTTTAGGCTTTAACCGCAAACTTGATTTAGTTAGGATGCAGCCAGGTTTACCCGTGACAGTGTATTTTTTTCTAAATCTACCATTTTTTTTGAAATTAAAAATTTCTTTATCAGAGACGGATACTTCAAGACTGTTTTCTGAATAGTATGAAACAATATTTGCCCTTAATGATTCTCCAGGCTGAGGTCTATCCATTATTAATGAATTTAGGTAAAATAGTGAGCATTTTTTTTTGGGTAAATGCTCTGTTACTTTGTAAGCGTTTGCGAGGTTGTTCATCTCCTGTGTGGTTCGTAATCCTATGCCCGCAGGCAAGATATTCAACAAGCCATCAAGTATATCCAGTCTTATTGAATTTTTATTTTGATTTGTGATGGAACATTTTCTTATAAAACCATGTTCAGAGTTTGAGTGCCACTGATAGTAAAAATTAAGTCCAAGATCATTATTGATTTCTTCAAAGATAATTGTATTTCCGATGCTATTTTTATAAAGATTGCGATTTAGGTTAAACATATCGTTATTATTTGAGAAAGGTTCCCAGACAAGATCTTGATTGCCTTTTTTTATTCTAATAATTGTAATCGGACCAGTAAAGCTACTGTTTTTATGTAGTATGTCATCAGTGACATAAGGGAAAAGTGCAAACTCTGCTTTATTTCTTCCAGCTGTTAGACAACCTGTACTTGATATGTACATCCAATGGTCTTCACCACTGGTAATGGTCATTAAAAATGGATCCATTAGATGAAAATCAGATATTTTATAAAAGGAAGAATCAATCATTAAATTAAATAAATATATTAACTAATATTTGAAGCAGCTTCTGTAATTGTAATAATAGATCTTGGCGGTAGTAAAAAGCCCTCAACAGTTTTTCCGTTAACATAATTAAAGCCAACTGGTTTTTTCTTTTTGTTCATTACAATAGTGTTAACAGTTCCAGTCTTATTGATTGATGATAGTGCGAGCAAATCACCACTGTTTAGATTTGTTTCAATAATATTATCTCCACGCTTAATGAAACGAGAAAAATGCCCAAGATAATAATAAGAACTTTGGTATAATATATTTTGATTTTTTGTGTCAACAATAATTGGCGCACTGCAGAGGTTTTGTACATGGTTAGGTCCGCCCGTTTCATCTAAAATAAGATTCCAATCTATCCAGGCAACGGTCCAACGGTTAAGATCATTAATTATAGAAGTAGCGTATCGCTCACCTAGTTCCCACGATCCAATATGCGGACCATTTTCCTGGCACCCTTCAGTAAAAATTAAATTTTTATCAGGGAATCGATCATGGACTTCTTGGACAGCATCAAAATGATCTCCATTATACCAATGAAACCCAGTTCCCCATACATATTTTGAAGCAATCTCGTCACTTAAAACTGTGGATGCCCTTTCGACCATAATATCTCTATTGTGGTCCCATATTACTAATTTTTTTTGCATTAGATTATTTTTTTCCAGTGCTGGTCCTAAGAACTTTTTTATAAAATCTCGCTCTTCTTCGGCTGTATATATACAGGAATCCCAGGTTTGTTTTGCCATTGGCTCATTCTGGACTGAAATGCCCCAGATTTGAATTCCCTCTTTTTCGTATTCAAAAATATATCTGCAATAATATTCTGCCCAGGCACTTTGATATTCACTAATGAGTTTACCGCCATTGTTCATTTCGCCGTTTGTTTTCATCCAAGCTGGAGGACTCCATGGGGAAGCTAAAATAAAAACAGGATCTATTGCGAATTCAATGCTGGCTTTGATAAAAGGGATTAGCCATTTTTTATCTCTTGATATAGAAAATTTATTTAACTCGACATCGCCAGGTTCCTCAGTATACGCATAATTTCCAAGTGAAAAATCACAGCTGTTGATATGAGTCCGTGCGAAATTATATTGATTCCCATCTTTCCCAAAATAAGCACTGATAAGCTCATTTTTTTTATCTTCGTCTAGTTTACTATATACATACGCTGACGCCTCGGTAAAGGCACCTCCAAAACCTAGGATGGACTGTTTTTTATTATTGTTAACTATTAAACTAGGTAATTGTTCTGGGTTAGAAATACTGATTTGTTTTGGATCTATATTTTCCAATTTTTGGCTGGTGTCTTTAGATGTAATTGAAATTGAAATATTTTTGCCCATATTTTTTAACCTCCATTCCTAAGAATTAGATCTCGATACCAGAAAAAACTATTTTTTGGAATACGTTCTAGTGAATCAAAATCTACCCAGACTAATCCAAACCGCTGTCCAAAACCCTCACACCATTCAAAATTATCCAATAGCGACCATGCGAAATAGCCTTCGCAAGGCACTCCGCTATCAATGGCCTTTTTTAGTGATAGGAGATGCGTATTATGATACTCTATTCTTTTATTATCATTTATTATTTTATTTTTATCAGGACCAATTTTGTAAGAGCATCCGTTTTCAGTGATGTAAATTTTTTTTAATGAATAATCATTTTTAATTCTTATAAGAAGTTTATAAAAACTATCAGGGTGGATTTCCCATCCGAAATCTGTCTTATTACCTGTTTTGATTTCAACAGGAAGATTCTTTTCTTTGGGAACTTTTTTATTTCTTACAATTGCTCTGCTGTAATAATTAACTCCCAAAAAATCCGTTTCTGTTGATATAGTTTTTAGGTCATTATCAAAAATAATTTCAAGATCAGACTTTTTAATTAAGTTATCCTTTAATAGCCAATCAAAAATATCTTGAGGGTATGATTTTTTGTATAATGGATCAAGGTACATCCTATTAAATACACCATCAAATTTAGCACACTCATCAATATCATATTCGCTACTTGATGCAGGAATCCCAGGAGTAAGATTTAGTGTTATTCCTACATTTGCTGATAGTGAATTACTTTTTATTTCTGGTATAGCCATACCATGAGATAATAGCAGATGGTGTGTGGTGGCAATACTTTTTGTCCAATTATTTTTTATTCCTGGAGGGAATTCACCCTCAATGTAGCCCTTATAACTAATACACCATGGTTCATTATGGGTTATCCAGTTTTTAACACGGTCGCCTAAATGTTTTGAGAGCCAATAAGCGTAGTGTAAATAATGATCAATAACATTTCTATTGGGCCAGCCACCTAAATCTTCAATACCTTGGGGTATGTCCCAGTGGTTTATAGTTAAAAAAGGTGAAATGTCATTTTCCAGTAGGGAGTCTACTATTCTGCTATAAAAATCTAAACCTAGCATATTAGGTTTTGTTTCGGTGCCTCTTGGAAATATTCTAGTCCAACTTGTTGAAAAACGATATGCGTTTACGCCTAGATCTTTTAGTAGTTTAAAATCTTCTTTCCATAGGAAATAATGGTTACATGCTCTATCACCATTATCCTGATTTTTAATTTTCCCCATAGTGTGACTATGGGTATCCCATACCGAAAGACCCTTTCCGTCAACATCAAAAGCACCCTCTATCTGGTAGCTAGATGTTGCTGTTCCCCAAATAAAATTTTCAGGAAATTTTTTACCGTCTTTCATAGCTAAACATTTTTCAGCCACCCAGGGGAGGCGGCCTTTACTAATTGTTTTGTGTATCTGGCCTGAGGCGATTGGATTAACTCTTCGGCAATGCCTTGTTCAACAATTTGGCCTTTTTGTAATACAATAATTCTATCTGCCAAATATCTTGCTGATGCAAGATCGTGAGTAATAAAAATAATTGCCAGATTATTTTTTATGCGCATTTGCGCAAAGATTTCTAGAATTTCCATCCTGATTGAGACGTCAAGCATTGAAGTCGGTTCATCAGCAACAATTAGATCTGGGCTGAGGCTCAGGGCTCTTGCGATTGCAACTCTTTGCCGTTC
Source organism: uncultured bacterium (assembly GCA_964343085.1). Lineage (GTDB taxonomy): Bacteria > Fidelibacterota > Marinisomatia > Marinisomatales > UBA1611 > CAZLPW01. Next base: position 11,861 of record CAYFIF010000001.1, read on the forward strand.
GCCACCGGACATTTCATGCGGAAATTTTGATGCAAAATTTTTTCCTGGAGTTAGACCAACTGTTTCTAATAATTCTACTATATAATCAAATATTTCTGATTGAGTTTTTATTTTATGTCTTACTAGTGGTCGCGAGAGATGATGGTAGACTGTGTGTATTGAATTTAAAGAGCCAAATGGGTCTTGGAAGACCATTTGAATTCTCTGTCTATAATTAAGCGATACTCTTTTTGCTTCAGATATCAGAATTTCTTTTCCGTTGATCCTTATATTCCCGCTCGTTGGTTTTATAAGTCTAGTAATCAATTTTGCTATAGTGCTCTTTCCACTACCAGATTCACCAACTAGAGCCAAAATTTCTCCAGGGTGGATTTTAAAGTTTACATTTTTAACTGCTTCAAACATCTGGGGTTTGAAAAATCCAGATATAGGAAAACTTTTTGAAAGATTTACTATCTCTAAAATTGGCTTTTCCTTGATTATTTTCTTATTTGGTTTTGATAGAAGCCCTTTTTTTCTTGGTCCGGATGCGGAAGGGAGGGCCCCAATAAGTTTTTTTGTATATGGGTGTGAACCTCCAGTTTTAATATGTTTTGCGTTATCAAGTTCCATTATTTTACCATCTCTCATAACGGCAAGACGGTCAGCAAATTCTAACAAAAGATTAAGATCATGAGTTATAAATAAAATTGTAAAACCCAATTCTTTTCTTAAATCAATAATTTTTGAAAGAATTGCTCTTTCAACTATCACGTCCAACGCGGTTGTTGGTTCATCCATAATTATAACCGGTGGCATTAGAGCCAAAGCAATTGCTAGCACAATTCGTTGTTTCATTCCACCCGATAGTTGATGTGGATAGCTATCTAATCGAGTATGATCAATATCAACAAGTAAGAGTAGTTCATTTATGCGAGTATCTATTTCATCATCAGAAGAATTTGTATGTGCCTCAAGAACATCCCTTATTTGAGATCGGATTGTGAGCACAGGGTTTAGTGCGTTTAAAGCGCTCTGGAGTACAATAGAGATTTCCTTCCATCTAAAGTCCATAACCTGGTCATATGTTGATTCTAAAATATCTTTATCATTGAAAAAGGCATTGCCACCAGATATTACACCAGGAGGAGGAAGAGTTCTGAGCAGGGCTTGTACAACAGTACTTTTTCCACTTCCGGACTCACCTACAAGACCAAAAATCTCTCCCTTTTTTATATCGAATGAGACATTTTTCACTGCATGGATTGAACCACTTTTTGTTATATAATCAACGCAAAGGTTTTGGACTGAAACTATAGGCTTATTCATTTGATCTAACAACAGGAGTGACCCCATCAATTTTATTAATATTTGAAATTTTTTCTTTCCAAATCCGTTCTGAAATAAGTCTTGGGTTGGTGACCTCATCAATACCAAAGTTTATCAGAGTTAGGGCAAAACTAATAATAGCAATGCCTAATCCTGTAGGAACAAATGTCCACCATGATCCTGTTAGAAGGGCCAGGTCATTACTAGCCCAATATAGATTAGTTCCCCATGTTACCGCACTAACATCCCCGAGGCCTAAAAATTCAAGAGCTACTTGAGCACCTATTGCATAGATACTCGCGCCTATAAAGGAGGATGCTATAAGCGATAGCATTCTTGGCATAATCTCAACAATTATTATTCTGATGTTTCTCTCTCCGCTAATAATTGCAGCGGAGACAAAATCACGATTTTTAAATGACATCATTTGAGAACGGATGATACGAGCATTCCACGCCCACCCTGTTAAGGATAATACACCGATAAGGGTGAGAGGCCCGGGTGGCAGCCAGCTTGCTAGTATCACCATTAGTGGAAGTCCAGGCATAACCAAAAACACATTAATTAGCAATGACAAAATATCATCAATCTTGCCGCCATAATATCCACTAACTCCACCAATTATTGATCCAATAATTACTACTAGGAACCCAGTAATGAATCCGACCAATAGGGTTTGTCTTCCTCCTGCTATCGTTTGTGCGAATACATCTTGACCCTGTCCATTTGTTCCAAACCAATATTCTGCAGATGGTGGTGAAAGAGGGGTACTTAAAAAGGCTGTAGGATCTTTTGTAAGTAATTGGCCAAACAATGAAATAATAATAAAAAAGCACACAAGCGAGGACCCGACGACAGCTTTTTTGTTTGACATTACACCTTTGATCCATCTGGAAATAATACTGTGGTTGTTAAATTTTTTCATTTTTTAATTACGTGTTCTTGGGTCTAGAAAAAGAATCAAAATATCTACGAACCAGTTTGCTGCTAAAATTGAAAAGGTTATTGTCATAAAAACGCCTTGCATAAGAGGGAAATCCTGTGATGTGACAGCCTGCAGCAATAAATATCCTTGCCCTGGATAGGAAAAAATCATTTCAGTCAATAGTGCTCCACTTAAAACGAATCCAAGCGCCATACCAAAGCCTGTGAAGTTTGGTAGAATAGCATTTCTTGCAGCATATCGAAACATTATAAGCCGGGATCGCAGACCTTTCGCTCTTGCAAAGGTTATATAGTCTGCTCCTAATGTTGATATCATAGTATTTCTCATTGATAGCATCCAACCCCCTACGCTAACAAGGATCATGGTTAAGGCGGGTAGGGTGGCGTGATATAGTGCGCTAATGACAAACGAGAAACTGAAACTTGGGGATAGACTATCACTGTAGGCATGCCCTAGAGGAAACCACCCGAGCTTAAAACCAAAAAAATAGAGTGATACCATAGCCAACCAAAAGTATGGAAAAGCACCTATGAAAGCCAGGGCAGGAGGTAAAATTGAATCTAATTTTCCTCCTCTGTTCCAGGCGATTAGGGTTCCTAAAAAAGTACCTATAGCAAACGAAATTATTAATGAAGTCCCGGCCAAGAATATTGTCCAAAGCAGACCAGAAGCAATTACATTTGTAACCGGCTCAGGAAAGTAAGCGATTGAAGTTCCAAGTTCACCTTGGAATATGCTTTTAAGATATGTCCAATATTGACCTATAAGCGGTTCATCTGTGAGGCCGAAAGTTTTCCTTAGTGAGTTCATTGCCTCAGGTTTTAATTTTCCTCTGAATCTGGCAAAGATGATTGATGCTGGATCACCAGGCATTAATCGCGGAATAAAAAAATTTAAGGTTACCGCAGCCCATGCTGCTAAAAGATAAAAACCAAGCCTCCGCAATAAATAATTAAATGATTGATTCATCTGTTTTTTAAGTTTACTAAAACAAAAAGATTTTCTGGGGGATAGTTTGGTGAAAGTGTAGCATATGGATTTTCTTCGCTTGGGAAATTAGTAAAATATTTTGTATTGCACTCGGCCCAAGATGCCTCAGCAAACAATGGAATTGCGGGGGCATTATCGATAAAAAGATATTGTAATTTATATAGAATTTCTTTTATCCTTTTTTTGTCTGAGGTTTTTTCAAATTCCCTGAATAACGAATCTGCAGCTGGATGATTAAATCGATGCCAGTTACCATCAGCTATCGTTCCAACGGGCTGTAAATATTCGGAAGCCATCATACCTTTATAAAGTGGGAAAGGGGTTGTCCCTTTATCAGCCCAACCAATAGCCATATCAAATTCACCTTTTTGCATGCGACTTATCCATGCTCCGAAATCATAGGTTTTCACTTTTGTTTTAATACCAATCTGTTCAAGATTTTTACTTATGATTTGAGCAGATCGTATCCAGTCACTCCAGCCGGAGACTATAATGATATTGAAATATAAATCTTCACCTGTTTTGGTTTCTCTTATACCATAATCATTTTTGAAATAGCCAATGCTGTCTAATATTTCATTGGCTCTATGGGGATTATATCTAACCCAATTTTCCTTTTTCGCTATATCCGGTGGGTGCCACTTAGACATTTGGCCAGAAACACCAGTAACATGAGCAGGGACCGTGTAATTATACATTCCAACTTTAACGACAAGTTCTCTATTGATTGCGTAACTGATTGCCTTTCTAACCATTTTATCTTTAAATATCGATTTTTTTGTGTTTATATAGAAAAAAGTTGTGTGCCCAGTCTGAGGAAACCAGTATCTGTGATTTTCAGGATCTTTTTCAATGAAAACTCTATCGATCGCTGGTATAAATGCACCGGCCCAGTCTAGTTTCCCGCTAATAAGTGCAAGAGTTACTTGTTCATTGCTGGGGTATGTTGGAAATTTTAGTTTATTTATTTCAGGTTTTCCTTTTTGCCAATAATTATGATTTTTTCCTAGCTCCCATACCTGATTCTCGAATCTCAATATTTCCGTAAAAGGTCCAGTCCCTATTGGTTCAGGATTTGTAAACTTAACCGGGTTTTCAATATCTTCCCAAATATGTTTAGCAACAATTGGCTGTCCCGCAACGTCATCAAATCCAGGTACGTAGACACGTTTAAATTCGAACTTAACGGTAGAGTCATTTAGTGCCTGAACTTCTTTCAGATAACTCCAGGAGTCTCTTGTATCTAGACCGGCATGCATTTTTTTGAGATTAAATGTAAAAGCAACGTCCTCTGCAGTAAAAGGTTTCCCATCTGACCATTTTACTCCTGAACGAGTAGTTAAAATAAGTACCGTATTCTCGAGGTTCCATTCGTAGCTTAATGCAAGCCAGGGTACATACTCAGCTTTTATCGAATTATAAATAAATAGAGGTTCATAGATTCCAGAGGATGTTGGCCAGCGTGCTGATCCTGCAGGAGTAAGAGGGTTGAAATTTCTTACCCATGAGGACTGAGATTCTTGGTATATCGTCAGTGCTCTATTTTTATCTAAGTTAGCCTTTTCACAGCTAATCAGGATAAGAAATAAAGCTACTTTGGAGGGGAGTAACTTTTCTAGGTATTTAATTTGCATTATTTATTTTTTGATATACTCTTATGTAATCTATTTCCATTGTTGTAGGGAAAATAGTATCATCAATCCCTTTTAGACCGCCCCAGGATCCTCCAACTGCTATGTTAAATAGCAAGTGGAAGGGTTGATCAAAAGGCCATCGCTGCCATCCTTGATTGTTTTTATAGTATTCTAATATTTTTTCGCCGTTTACAAATACAATCAATTTTTCTTCTTCCCATTCGAGAGCGTATAAGTTAAAGCTATTGCAAGCATTTTTTAAGGCGATTTTTCCTTGCTGATCAGATTTTGAAATATCACCAGAAAAGGCAATATTGTGTATTGAGCTTACAATTAAGTCTTGTTCGTGTCCTACATGTTCAAAAATATCGATTTCACCACTTAATGGCCAAGGTCCATATTCCCAGTTTGTGGGAAGCGCCCAACCGGCTGCCCATGTACCTCTACCTAGGGGTAGCTTTGCGCGAATCTCAAATCTTCCATATTTCCAACTTTTCCTAGTTTTAATTCTGGATGAGGTATATTCTGATCCCTTATTAAATTGTTTTCTGGCTTCTATGATCAATTTTCCGTTTTCAATCCTGATGTTATCGTTCGAATCAGTGTAATACTGGAGCTCATTATTTCCCCAACCTCCGCCTGTAACCCAATTAAGTACAGAGTCAGTTCTAACTATGATTTCATTATCGCTAGAAGATTTGAACGATTCATTTGGGAAATATCTACCGGTCAAACCGGGTTGGTTTTTTTCTGATAAAAGATTTTCATTTGGGACAAGGGATTTTTCAAATTGATTTGATTCCCAACCAAAAATTAAAGCCTCCCCACCTGATTTTTCGAAATATTCCAGCGTTATTTCATATGATCTATTTCCCTCAAGATAAATTTTTCCTGATGATTCTGTAGCTGGTTGAGGGATCCACTTGTCGATAACCAGATTTTTATCAATAAACAGCCTCACTCCATCATCAGATACAATATAAAAAGTATAATCCGAAGAGTGATGGATTTTTATTTTTCCGGTCCATCTTACGGTAAAGTTATCCTTTGGAAAATTTTCAGGCATAAAGATGGGTGAACTAGTCCCATATTGTTCAAAAAAGGGGGCACCGGTTCCAATATCAAAGGTCCAGTCCTGTAGGTTAATATTTTTTTTGTCAAATTCATCATGCCAAACCAATTTCCCATATGAATGCGAAGGTTTGTTAACATTTTTATTGCAGTTAAATATCAAAGCAGATAGGATCAAGATGAAAGCAATTTTAATCAATCTAGTTATGCTTTAAGTTAGTCTAAAGTAGGAATTTCTGTACTTTTTCGTTTTAAAATCTTTACAGGAACCATACTTATATTGCCAACACTATCATTTTCGTTTTCAACCATGTTTTCAATCATTTTAATCGCGCTGCTTCCTAAAAGAAAAAAATCAGTATATATTGATGTAAGCTCAGGAGTTATTATCTCCGAGAATGAAAGATTATCGTACCCAGCTATAATAAAATCTTCAGGCACTTTGTACCCGTTTTCTGTAGCTCCTTTAATAAATCCATAACATGTTTCATCGTTACAGCCAAAAATAGCCACATCATTTAGATTGCGTTTCCTGAAGTCTTCAAATGCAACTTTACCGGTTGAGCTTGAAAAATCACCATCAAATGTCCAGACTAGTTTAAGTGATGGTTTCTCAGAGATATGGTCAAGGAAACCATTTTTTCTAAAAATTGCATCTATCGGCGGTTGCTTAAATGTGCCCTCTATTGGACGCTTTGGGCCGGATATAAAACCAAAATTTTTATAGCCAAGCTCTTCGAAGTGTTTGGCTATCATATATCCGCCAGCGTAAGAGTCAAATGTGATTGTATCAATTTTTGGATTTTTTATAGGAGTCAGTGTAACTATAGGATATTGGCCCACCCCATCCTTTATTTTTAAATAATCTTTATTGTCCAAGCTTGGAAGGAAAAGACAGATTCCTGTATACTTTTTGCTTAAGCTTATAATATACTCTATTGGATCTTCACTATGTTTTGCAAGGTTGATGATTACCACCTCAGAGGAAGTGTTTTTACTGGCTTTATAAAACCCATGCAAAAAATTTGCATAGAACTCTCCCCCAAAAAGCTCACTCACAAGGGCAATAGTTAGTTGACCCGAGTGTTTATCTTTTCCTATAAATGGATAGCCAAGTCTGCGTGCTGATGCGTAGATTTTTTCTTCGTTCGAGGAATAGTTTCTTCGTTTGCGGCGAAGAGCTCTGGATACAGTCGCGATGGACAGTCCGGTATCTTCGGATACGTGTTTAAGAGTTGTGCGCAAGAGTTATCTACTAATTTTTAAATAAAAAATATCGGTTAAGATATTAATTAAAATTTATTATTGCAAATTTTTTTCATTTTTTTAAAAATTATGAAAAAAGATTGCATCTTTTTAATATAACATATTACTTTTAATAGGGTAGGGGAATAGTGTGTGGAATATTTTATCTGCTTAGGGCTATGCCTTTAGACTTTAAGCGGTGGAGTGTAAAATCATGGTATTTTATATTTTTGAAAGAAAAATAAGGGAGAGGTTAATATGAGTAAACTGTTAAAATCATTAATGCTAATAATGTTGCCTGTTTTTTTAAATGGACAAATGATAAATAATTTTGATAGTGCGCCAGAGGAAGGATACTGGGGCTATGAAAGTTCTGAAAACTCAGATTCAACGCTTAGTAACGCGACTATCAGTTACATTCCATCTGGACCCGGAGTAGAGGGCGACGGAGCTATGCAAATTGATTATAGTGTCCACAACAGTGAAGCATGGGGTGGTTATACCAAGATATTTCACATGGCTGGAGGAAATGATCCTGCTGGTGGATCCTCTGTGGAGGGGACATGGATGCTAGCTGCTGAGGCCGGAGCAATGATGGTTGGGCCATCAGCTAATAGCGGTGAATGGTGGTCGAATTCAGTTGAAGATGTTACAACAAGAGCATGTTTTTTTGATGATGAATATGTTTTCAACGCTGATGGTTCATTTCAAAATGTACAAGGTAGTGAGACTTGGTTAGAATCTTGGCAGGGTGTTGAAGCTGAACAATGTGGAGCTCCGGTTGCACCACATGATGGTTCAAATCCAGCCTCCTGGGCCTATGATGCTGCTACTGGCGCATTAACACTTTCAGGTGTCGGGGCGTATCTTGGATTGCCGAAGGCTGTTAACGATGGAGAACTAAGCGCTGCAGAACCTCCTGCGGTTCCAGAAACAAGAACCTACAACGCAACAGTTGTGGATGATACCATGAGGCTTGTTATTGAGTGCGGAACAGGATTGTTTTGGACTTTTAAGATGGTTGCGGTCGTTTCTACGCAAGAACTAGCAAGTTTATCTGATGATGTTCATTATTCGTTACTAGAGATTAGACCTACGGATGATGGTGTCTGGGACTGGTCGGGATATGATAGTATTTCTTTTTCATACTATAATTCTATCCCTCAGGACTCTGCAGGTCGGGTGAACTTGAGGTTAAACTTGAGTGACTATGGTGATATTGCGGACCCTTCGAGCTACAATGGTCTAGGAGAGTATTACTATTCTTTTCTATATATTCTTGATAATGAACCAGGTTGGAATACTGTTACTATGCCACTTCTTCGTAATGATGACTGGGGTGGTGGTGGATTTAATCTTACTGGATGGGCTGGTGAAACAGGAAATGGTGAGCTTGACAAACATGCTATCGGGGGGTTCCATTTTGAATTTTCCGTAAGTGGTGGTGGAGATGGTGACCATGTAACTGGGACAATAGTGTTAGATGATTTTAGGTTAACTGGTTCACTCAATAAGTTGACAAACCCAGGGTTTGAGATTGAAGATGCGCAGGATGATGGAATGGGCTGGGGCTCAGCTATGGGTGGTGGACATGTGGATGTTTTAACTGATGCTTCAGTCGCACATAATGGTGATAATTACCTCAGCATTGGGGTTACAGATAATTGGGCTGTTTACTACACTGAGGACAGTATCCCTGCTCAATTTGGCGAGACCTGGCGTTTTAGTGGTTTTGGTAAAATGGTTCTAGGTGATACTACCGCTGGCGCAGCATTCAAGCTTGAGGCAAAGGATGTTGCGGGTACAATCCTTGGTACGACTGGGGATGTATTTCTTCAGTTAACGGAAGAGTGGGAGGAACACTCAATTGAGTTTGTGATGCCTGAAGGTACCCAAACATTGACAGCGGTTATTGTAGCGTCCCGGTGGGACGGTGTGGAAGTTGATTACGCCTTTGACGATATGTTTCTAATGAGCATGGGGATTTTAGATGTCGTTCCACCTGCTCAGGTTGAAGATATCGGAGCTGTTCCCGCATCATACTATAATTTGGTGACATGGGCTGATGTTTCTGGAGAAGATGGTGAAACATACAATGTTTATGCAAGTACATCGCCAATTACAGATATAACTGATCCTTCAGTAGATGTCGTTGCAACAAACGTATTAGAAGGTAGTCAGGCTGCGGTACACTATCTATTTAATCCATTAGTGGATGCCAATGTTAGTTATTACTATGCTGTAGTATGCAAAGATGCATCTAATAACGTTGGTCCTGCAGGCATGTCAGAGGTCTCGGTCCCTAACAATGCCAAAGGTGTTCCAACTGTTTCTCTTGAGCCGCCAACAGCGTTTGCTGCTGATGGGGATTTATCAGAGTGGTATGATAGTGGGATTACGCCATTTATGGTTGGTGCAACAGAAAATTCTTATGGAACGCCTCATCTAGGTTTTGGAACGGTGGATAGCGATAATGATTTGCATGGAACATTTTACCTGGCTGTTGATAATGAATATCTATATATAGCGGCTGAAATATTAGATGATGTTGTTGTCGATGATCAGGCTAATGGATGGTGGACCTCTGATGTTGTTCAGATCTGCATTGGGCTGTATGACCAGCGTGGACCAAAGCATGTAGGAATGGAAAGAGGTGAGGAACCTGACTATAAGATGTATTTTACTCCGGCTAGTGCTAATTCTGACAATGGCGCAGGGGTTTTAGCAGAGCATGGTGATGGTAACTACTACTACGAAACTTTTAATCCGGACTATGTTTTTGAGTTTCGTATTTCACTAGATGATATCCTTATAGATGATGATGCTAGACTGACTCCATTAAATGGAATGCGAACACCTTTTGAGCCGATGATCCATGACAATGATGGTTCAGGTTGGGAGGGCCTTTTGGTATTGTCACCAATCAATAACGATAATGCGCATCAGACCTGCGAGGTGTGGTCGAGCACATGGATCGGTGATCAGGCGACAACGATGAGCACGGGTAGTGATATTGTTTTAAATGAGTTTGCTTTACATCAGAACTATCCCAACCCATTTAATCCAAAGACTACAATAAGGTTTTCTATTCCCGAGTTTCAGCTTGTTAATCTTTCGGTGTATAATATGCTTGGTCAGCAGGTGATAACTCTCATAGATAAAGAACTTTCAGCTGGTTATCATGTTGCAAACTGGAACGCAGGAAATATTGCTTCCGGTATCTACATCTATAAATTAACATCTAAGGGTAAAACGCTTACCCAGAAAATGGTACTAATGAAGTAGTATCCGTATACACACAAAAAATGAGGGGCAAATAACTGCCCCTCATTTTATATTTTAACCTAGCAGATTATTTATATAATTTTTGTTCTAATCTTTACTAATATTTTTCAAGAATGATAAAACGCTTGGCCCTTATTTTGATGCTTTCTTTTTCTTTTTCTCAGACAACGGGAAAGGTTTCAGGCGTTGTTTTAGAAAAAGAAAAATTAGGACCGCTTCCTGGGGCAAATATTTATCTTTTAAACACTCCTTACGGTGCCGCTTCCGATATTGAGGGAAGATTTACAATTATCAATATACCTCCTGGGAAATACACACTCAAAGTTGATATGATAGGTTACAAATCAGTTCAGCTGGATGAGCTTATTGTTTCTGTAAATAGGACAAGCTCGCTTGATATTGAGATGGAGTCAACTGTAATCGAGGGTGAGGTGGTTACTGTTGAGGTATCTAGGCTGGCTCAGAAGAAGGACCAAACTGGAACCATTAAAAATATTTCAGGTGAAGAGATTCAGGCACTTGCTGTCGAAAATATTGGTAGCGTTATTAACATGCAGGCCGGAGTGGTTAACGGACACTTTCGTGGTGGTAGAAATACGGAAGTGACCTACATGGTTGACGGTGTCCAGGTAGATGAATCTTTTGGTGGCGGAAGCGCAGCTGTTGACATCCAGCCAGAGGCCGTACAAGATCTAGAAGTGATAACAGGAACATTCAATGCCGAGTATGGACGAGCTATGAGTGGTGTTGTTAACATGGTGACAAGAGATGGAGGGCCTAGGTTTGAGGGGTCGATTTCTGTGGCTTCGTCGTCCTATTTCACCAATAGTTTAGATGGTAATGGTGATACTATTTTTGTAGGACTAAATCCCAATCTTAATCGTAGTGAGGATCTAAAATTTAGTTTTGGTGGCCCAATATGGGGTGAGAAGATCACCTTTTTTACTAACCTGCGTAAGCAGAACAATAGAGGTCACCTCAATGGCATTAGAAGATACAAGCCATATGATGTTAGTGATTTTACATCAGATGATCCTGATGATTGGTGGTCAACTCAATCAGGAGACAGTTCTTATGTGCCGATGAATACGGGAGATAATTTTTCTTCACTACTCAAGCTTGGGTTTAACATTTTCAAAGGGATACGATTTTCTATTTTAAACTCCTACAGCGATGATACCTGGTATTGGTATGACCATTCGATGAAATATAACCCAGATGGGAGAGCAGGAAATCATAAGAAGACTTATTACTCTGCTTTTCAATTAAATCACATGATTACTCCGAAGTTTTTTTATGAGCTCAAGCTAGCCTATATGGAAAATAATACAGGGACATACCTCCACCAAGATCCAATGGCTTATATCATTGCTGATGGTTCTAACTATGATCAATTATTCAACTATTTTGGAACCAATATACCAATCTATCATGATGGTTTACCTCATGAGGTGGGTGACACTGTTTATCTGTATATCCATGATAGACATCTTGAAAATTATGGATCCGGCTTTTTTACGGGTGGTCAGCAGAAGGAACACACGAAGCACAGAGACATCGATAAGACATTGAAGTTTGATCTAACCTGGCAGGCAAATCACAGTCACAATTTAAAACTAGGGGTTATGGGTATTACTCATGATGTAAAACATAAGTGGCGACAGATAAGAAATAAATATGATGGACAGTCAAATGTTGATTATTGGGTTTATGAGCCAGAAGTTTTTCCTGACTCTACTGTGTATGCTGACATTTATAATGTTAGGCCAATAGAGGCCGCTGCTTACCTGCAAGACAAAATGGAATTTGAAAATATGGTCATTAATTTTGGAGTAAGATATGACTATTTTGACCCCGTAAGTTATTATCCCTCTGATAGACGAAATCCTGCTAATCAGTTAGTGCTTCCAGATTCGATGATGTCTGAATACATGGATGCGCCTATTATTGATCAGGTAAGTCCACGTATAGGGTTTGCCTACCAGCTCGGTAATCAAGCTGTACTACACTTTAGCTATGGTCACTTTTTTCAAATGCCACCGCTTTATTCTATGTATCAAAACAAAAGTTTTTTGGTTGCTCCAAGCGATTATTCTACCACTATGGGGAATGTTCTTCTAGAACCAGAAAAGACAATCACCTATGAGATTGGTTTATGGCAAGAGCTAGCAAGAGGCCTGAATCTCGATGTCGCATTATTTTATCGAGATATATATAACCTGCTTAGTACAAAAATTATTTCTACATATAACCAGATTGAGTATGGTCTCTATAGCAACAAGGACTATGGGAATGCAAGAGGCTTAGAGGTTACCCTGGATCTGGGTTATGGATCGATCAAGGGTATGATCAACTATACCCTACAGTATACGAGGGGAAATGCGGATAACCCAACTCAGACCTTTACCCGAGCTGGGAATAATATGGATCCCGTGAATCGTTTTATACCTATGAGTTGGGACCAGAGACATACACTAAATGGTACTCTGATGTACCTTGGACCACAATATGGTGCTACAATTACGGCATACTATAATTCGGGATCTCCATATACCTTTTCTCCCCAGAGCGAGAGTGTATTATCTAGGATTAATTTGTATCCAAACAATGATTATAAGCCCTCTAACTATACTGTTGACGCAACATTATATTATAGGTTCAAGCTTTTCGGCAGGTATAATGGTAATCTAGACCTCACTATTTACAACTTATTAGATAGACTAAATGAGTATGGCGTAAATAGTGAAACAGGTAGAGCATATACAGCTGTTATAAGGGAGACAGATTATGCAGGTCATCGCAGCGATTTTAATGAATTTGAAGATAGAATAAAAAATCCATCAATGTTTTCAGCTCCGAGGATGGTAAAACTTGCTCTAGGTGTTAACTTTTAATGTTGAATAAGATTTTAGTTAAGCTACTGATCTGCTTTTTTCTTCCTTTGCATCTTCTTTTTTCTCAGGGCAAAGAGTACCAAGGTCCAGAGGATCCAGCGGGTGATATTGCTGCTGAGAAAGAGGGCTACATGACAGGAAATAGAGTCTATATTTACTTTAGAAATACAACCGAGCTCTCCGACTGGCCAAGGGTAAATGTATCTAAATGGCCAAACAATCCTAATGGTTTGAAAATGACTGATGGTATTGGTCTACTTGTTGGAGCAAAGGTATATATTGAAGATGACGGAGATGCTGGGACAGTAGACACTATACCTATAACTGATCCATTAGACCTTTTCAACCCAAATAAAGAGCGTCACACTCTATACTATCTACAAACTAGCTACAGGGAGGAAATGGACCTTGATCCTACTGGTACAGTAGAGTGGGGTTTTTACCCTGCGTTTGGTTATTTTAATGAGACGGGTGAGTATCCTGCGCTATCCAATATACCAGGATCTTGGCCTTTAAACGGCTGGCCATCCACTGGATTTGAAACAAAATGGATCGGTGAGTGGAACGGACGCTTTGGTAGGGGGGTTACTTATGCTGATCAGGAGTCTTATTATGTTGTTAATGATGCACAAGACCAAGAAAACCTAGGCAGCGAAGATAATGTCAGGTACTATCCAAGGCCAGGTCGCTATATAGGAGACTTGAAACCAGATGTCACCGTACAACCAGGAGCCCCTTGGGGTGGTCTTGGTCTTAGGGTATCAGTCAGAGGGTTTCAGTGGAACAACCCTCAGGCAAGGGATGCAATATTTTGGGAGTATTCTGTTGCTAATATTTCAGACTATGATCTGAGGGATGTCGCCTTTGGTTATTGGCTTGATAATTCTATCGGTGGAGATGGTGATGATGATCTTGGATACTTTAATAAGCAGATAGATATGGCCTATTCTTGGGATATTAATGGGATCGGAGCAGGTGGACTCCCAACGGGCGTCATGGGTTTTGCTTATTTAGAAAGCCCCGGGTTGGCCTATGACTATCGTGATAACGATAATGATGGTCTGGTTGATGAAAAAAGAGATAATGAAGCCACGGCCATTATAGGTGCAACTGAAGGAATAACAGATCTGAACGCATTTTTAGAGTTTTATAAACTGAATGTTGAGGATCTCAAAGATCATTGGGATGCGGATGAAGATCAAGACTGGCAAGATGGTGAAGATCTAAATGGTGACGGGATATATCAGCTATCAGAAAACTATGGTGATGATATAGGTATCGACGGAGTCGGACCCGGAGAGTTAAACTATAACGGTCCAGACTTAGACGGCTCGGAGTGTAACCACAAGCCAGATTTTTTAGAGGGCGTGGGTTGTGAGCCTAACTTCAACACAACAGATGTATCAGAGTCTGATATGGTTGGTCTAACAGCATTTCGTATGTTTCCTATACCTAGTCACGCTCCCTCCAATGAAACAACCTGGTTTAAGAATGATCAGGCAATGTGGGGGGTTATAGGTGTGGACTCACTTGAGGAGTACGTTGACAATGTATCTAATTTGGTTGAGGTATTCGCATCAGGTCCATTTCCTCTTTATCAGGGGAGGGTTGAGAGAATTTCAATGTCAGAACTTCATTCATATGATCCGCTGGAGGGACTCAGCTCGGAAAATCACACTGCACCTGCTTTATATGAGTTAAAGAGGATTGTTCAGGTTATATATGAAAAAGACTATCGTTTTGCACAGCCACCAGAGATGCCAACAATTACCGCAACAGCTGGTGATAATAAGGTAATTCTAACTTGGGATGATATAGCGGATACAAAGACGCGAGATCCTTTTGTCGGTAATATCAATGATTTTGAGGGATATAAAATCTACAGATCTACGGACAAATACTTGTCCGATCCTGAAATTATTACTGATGGTTATGGAACGCCAATGTTTAAGAAACCGATATATCAGTGTGATCTTGATGACGGGATAAATGGATTCACTGATTTTGGTTTGGTTAATGGTATGGGATACAACCTGGGAACTGATACGGGTATATCTCATATTTTTGTAGATAATACGGTCCAAAATGGTAGAACCTATTACTACGCTGTTGTTGCCTATGACTTTGGTGCCCCTGATATTGGTCCCGGCATTGCACCCTCAGAAAATAACGCAGTCATAGAGCTTGATGAAGCTGAGGAGGTACGTTCAGTTGGGAAAAATGTTGCCGTTGTTGTTCCTCACCAGCGTGCCGCTGGTTATATACCTCCTTCACTGGATATATTGGAGTCGAATTTGTTTGGATCTGGATTGGTGAACCCTTTGATCCGTGCTCAGGGAAGTCTCAAGCAGGGGCATGAATACGCTCTTACTTTTTTAGCCGATACTATTGAAGAGATAAGTGGGTATGAATACGGTTTTCAGTATGTCACAAATGGTTTGAAAATCTATGATTTGACTGATAGTACTGTACTAGTTTATTCGGAGGACACGTCGAAATATATTGGCCAGAATCTAGTCTATCGCGACACATCAGATTTCTGGACTTTGAACCCTGAACAAAAAATATATACCGATGTTTTTGATGGTCTGCAGGTTGAAATTGACCCAGATGTAGAAGTTCCGGAGTATAGTATTAATAGTTCAAAATGGATCAATGGTTACGGAAATATGAGAATAACCCCAACGGTTGAGGAGGCACTTAAACTTGCTTGGAAATATCATATTGTTTTTACGGATAATGATTCTGCCTATGTCGGGATAGCCAGATCAGGCACAGTAAGAGATGAAAATGGGAACTCAATAGGTTTAAAAAAAATAAATCAGCCTGCCATAAATTTTTATGTTCAGAATACCTCATTTATTGATACATCAACCGGACAGTTTCCGATTATGGATGTTGTTGCTCATGATGTAAATGAGAATGGCATCTTTGAGATTGCTCTAGATAGAATCTTTGTCGGCGCCACAGTAGGTAGCAGGTGGAGAGCTACTGCGTTTATTATTGATTTTCAACTTGATTCTGCCTTGGATTATCCTGAAGCGGGTGATGTTTTTCAGGTGGACTGGAGGCGACCTTTTTTTAATACAGATACAATTAGGTTTACAGTTAAGAAAGAGACTGAGTTAGACATAGATAGTGTTAAGATAGATATGGATAGTATTAAAGTAGTTCCGAATCCATATGTTATGACCAATATGATGGAGTCAGCCGTTGCCAATCAGTTTTTAAATCAGCGTAGACGTATAATGTTTACTCATATACCTTCTGATTGCAGAATCAAAATTTTTACAGTAAGCGGTGTTTTGGTTGATGAGATTGTTGTAAATAATAAACCCGAAAATGGAATAATTCATTGGGATATGTTAACAAGAGAGAATTTAGAAATAGCCGCTGGAATGTATATATACCATATAGATTCAATTGAAACAGGTAAAGAAAAAGTTGGAAAATTTGCGGTAATTAAATGAAAAATAATTTTGTAACAATAATAACGGTTTTTACTTTTTCCTTTTTAAATATTCTGTGTGGTCAGACGATAAATCGTTACGGCACAACCGCTGCTAATTTTTTAGAGATTGGTGTTGGTAGCGAGGCAAATGCAATGGGTGAGGCCTATGTTGCTGTAGCGAATGATGTTTCTTCGATATACTGGAACCCGGCTGGACTATCTAGCCTAAAAAAATCTTCAGCTCTCTTTATGATTCAGCCTTGGTTTGTGGATATAGATATGTTGTTTGCAGGCGGTGCTATGGTAATTCCCAAAGTTGGAGTCATAGGATTAGGTATTACTCACCTAGATTATGGTGAAATGGAGGTAACAAACCTAGAGTACCAAGATGGCACCGGTGAAATGTTTCGGGCGTCTGATGTTGCTGCTTCGTTTACTTTTTCAAGAAAAATTGTCTCCTGGTTTTCATTCGGATCATCGCTAAAATATATTAACTCAAATATATGGCACAGTTCAGCAAGTGCTTTTGCTGTTGATCTTGGAGTATTAGTAAACACAAGTTTTTTTTCATTTACTGGTAATAATAAAGATGGAATTAATATAGGTATGAGTATCTCTAATTATGGTACCAGAATGAAATATGATGGGATCGATAGTTATCAGCCTATTGATATTTCAGAGTACGAAGAAGGAAACTATGGTGATGTAGCTGGGCAATTTAGGACCTCGGAATGGGAGTTGCCTCTTATATTTAGAATAGGTGTCTCTCTAAAGCCAATAGTGACAAATAAGATGGATCTTATTATTTCCGCTGATGCTCTTCATCCTAATAATAATGCTGAATCTATTAATATTGGAGCCTCTTTAGATAATAAGATTCCTGGATTTGGTGAAGTAAGTATTAGGGGAGGTTTAAAAAGTGGTATGAAAAATTTAAATACTGATGATAAAGATTTTGGGTTTGCGACTGGAGCCGGGCTGAAGCTCTATTTTCTAAACAATAAGGCACTGACCATTGACTATACTTACAAGACCATGGGAATTTTGGGCAATGTCCAGGCCTATACTGTAGGTATTGCATTTTAGTGATGAATAATGGGGTTTTTATATCGCTTAGTTATACTTTTTTTTTTCTTTATTAGTTGTACAAAGCATTCTCAAATACCAGAAGAAATTATTCTTGCGAAGATTGGTCCTAGTATAATTACGATACAGGATTTTATCAGAAGATCGGAATACACAATACGCCCAGATTATTGTAAGCAAGATAATTATATACACAAAAAAATAATTTTAAACTCACTAATTAGTGAAAAATTAACTGCTTTAGAGTTTGATAAAGGCATAAGCCAGGTCAATGATGAGTATCTAGAGCACTTTTTAAATGGTCGTAAAGAACAGGTTATGCGCCAGCTTTATTTTTCAGAAGAGTTTTACTCTAAAGTAAAATTATCAGAAAAAGAAATAAAAGATGCTCTCAGATTTTCTGGTAGAAAAATCACTGTCAAATTTTTAAATCTTCCAGACCTGGATTTAGTGGAAAAAATAAAGGAGCTAGACTCTGCGAATATAGCGCTGGATTCTATCCATAGTGTTCTTTGGGGTGGAAATGCACCTACTAAAGAATTTGATTGGTTTAATCGTGAAGTTGATGAAATACATGATGCCTTATTTAACGAAAATATTTTTAAAGGTATGTTGTTAGGACCGTTTGAAAGTGAGGAAGGTACATTTATTTTGATGAAAATTGTTAGTTGGAAAGATCAGATAAAGATCACAGAATACGATAAAAATCTTTTATGGAAGGATGTTAAAGAAAAGCTTACCGATAAAAAAGCAAAAAAAGCTTACCTTGAATCAATAAAAGATTTAATGAGTGGGAAAAAGATGAATCTAAATTCTGATGTTTTTTATAGATACGCTGAAAAAGCCGCTGATTATTTTTTTAAAGTACACGAATCCAAGAAAAAAATGTTAAACCAGGTACTCTGGGATGATAATCAGATTGAGGATAATATGTTTACCTTTGATGTTAAAGATAATGATATCGACCCTGGCTCTATAATTCTAGACTACGGTGGTGAGTCTTGGACAGTTGGGGAATTAAATCAGCATTTAAAATCTCATCCTTTTGTGTTTAGAAAACGGAAAATGAATCGCAGCGAATTTCCGAAACAATTACGACTCGCTATTGCAGACCTTATCCGGGATATAGAGATTACAAAAGAGTGCTATAAAAGGGGGCTTGATAAAAATTGGAGCGTTAGTCTAAACTATAATATGTGGCAGGATGTATCCAAAAGCAAAAAATATGTATCTAGTTTAAGGCTAAAGAATAAACAAATTGATAGTCAGGATGAGTGGTTGGCGTTTATGAACCCTTTGATAGATTCTCTCCAGAACATATACTCTGATAAGATAAAAATTAATATGGAGGTGTTTGAAAAGGTTGAACTCACTAAGACGGATATGATGGTCACTCAAAGGGGAGTTCCTTATCCTATTTTAGTGCCTTCCTTTCCAATCTTAACAACAGATGATAGATTAGATTTTGGAAGTAAGATAAAGTGAAAAATATCTTAAATAAATAATTATAAAAAGATCTTCCGGAGGTTATAAAGCATAAAAATATGTTCTTAGAATTATTTAATATTAGAGTGTAACCGGAGTTTATTATTAATGAACAAAAAATATTTTTTCAAAAATATAATCATAGCTCTTACTCTAGTATCTGTTGTTTTTTGTAAACCATATAAAGGTGGAGAATTAAGGACAGATGACACATACCGCTATGGCAGGTTCGAAGTAAGAATGAAGTCTGCTTATGGTAATGGTGTGGTTAGTTCATTCTTCACTTATCGAGATTTTTGGGAAGAGGGGCACACAAGTAATAGCTACTGGAATGAGATTGATTTTGAGTGGTTGGGTAATTATGATGATAAAGTCCAGACCAACCTTATCATACAAAATGCTTGGGATCTTCCAGAGTTGGTGGACTTGGGTGTTAGCCCGCATGAATCCTTTCACACGTACGCAATCGAGTGGACTCCCTCAGATGTTAAGTTTTTCATAGAGGATCAGTTGATAAGGATTGTTAATAATTTTTATGCTGATTCGTTATACCATTATCAAAAACTTATGATGAATATTTGGCAACCTATTTATGATGACTGGGTCGGGGATTTTAATCCAAGTATTTTACCTGTCTATGCTTTTTATGATTGGGTAAAATACTATGCGTACGTGCCAAACTCTGGTAATGCAGGAACGGATAATAATTTTATATTATTTTGGGAAGATGAATTCGACTTTTATGATACATCACGCTGGTCCAAAGCCAACCACACCTGGGATGGTAATAATTCAGATCTTATTTATAGTAATGTCGTTTTTGAGTCAGGCTATCTTATTCTGTGTTTAACGACTCCACAGGACACAGGCTACAATGGAGACCCTCTTTCGATTAATGCTCAAGAAATACCATCTAAGGTATCTTTAGGCAGTCCCTATCCGAATCCATTTAACCATAATATTACCTTACCTGTCTTCTTGTCAGAATCTGGGATAATCTCTTTTTCAATATATGATATAAAAGGCAAACAAATTAAATCCAAAGAACATCAGTTTTTAGATAGTGGGGAAAATAATATTTTTTGGAATGGTTCAGATAGAAGCGGTAAACAAGTATCCTCTGGAACTTATTATTTGCACATTCAGAATGAAGGCCGCTCTCAGGTAGAAGAAATCCTTTTTTTGAAATAGTTTTTGGCTAGACAGAGTAATAAGGTTTTAATGATTGATTTTTTAATAGTAATGATTTTTTCATTTTCAATTTTCGGATGTCAAAAGGAGGAGGAAAGACCAGGTGATAGTGATTTAAATTTATTAGAAAATGATGACTGGGATTTGGTATGGTCAGATGAATTTGATGGAAATGAGTTAGATATCTCCAAGTGGAATAAACTAAGATGGCGACCTGGTTGGGTTAACAACGAGTTGCAGGCTTATACAGATAGAGACACAAATATTTTCCTTAAAGATGGATACCTAGTTTTACAGGGCCTAGTTGAGCCTGGTTATTTTGGGACTGACTATACGGGCTTTGATTATAGTTCAGACTATACCTCTGGTAGAATTAATACCGATGATAAAGTATCAAGGACATATGGTCGTTTTGATGTAAGTGCTAAACTTCCCAAGGGTAATGGATCCTGGCCTGCAATATGGATGCTCGGAGAGAGTATATCAACAGTTGGTTGGCCAGACTGTGGAGAGATTGATATTATGGAACATGTTGGATTTGATGATGGAATGATCCATGGTTCGATTCATACTGGGGAATATAACCACATGAATAATACCCAAAAATCTGGTGCCAAATTTTTATCAACAGCTACAGACTCTTTCCACGTTTATTCGTTGGAGTGGAGTCCTCACTATCTACGCTATCTCATAGACAACCAGCCTTATTTTTTTGTGTATAATGATAGTGATGGTGACACCGGAAAATGGCCGTTTGATGAACCCCATTACATTATTTTAAATCTTGCGATTGGTGGAGATTGGGGCGGTGCTCAAGGCATCTCTCCCAGTGCCTTTCCTATGAAGATGTTAGTAGATTATGTTAGAGTCTTTAAAAAGTCTGATGCTTATAAAGATGTTAGTGTAACTTTTAAGGTAGATATGAAAAATCAAAATGTTTCAGAGACCGGTGTCTGGCTATCAGGGGGGAATATTAGTTCTGGTCAGCCAGGTGGAATTCAGATGAATCAATCAGTAGATTCAAGTATTTGGGAAATCACTCTGACCCTTCCTCCTCATTCTAGTTATACTTACAAATTCAGAAATGGATATTTCCCAAATTCATGGCAAGGTGGCTGGGAGGTCATAGAAGGTGATTGCGGTGTTGGGCAATATAATGATAGATCACTTACTGTTAGTGGAATGGATACTTTGCTTGCATCTGTTTGTTTTGGAGAGTGTACAGCATGCGATTAGTTCTAACTAGTTTTTTATTGTTACAATTACTTTTTTCGCAGGGTTTCCTTCATAATGAAAATGGTGAAATTGTTGAGGGGAATGGGGAGCCGATATTATTAAGAGGTTTTGGGCTTGGTGGCTGGCTCGTTCCTGAAGGATATATGCTACATAATCAGGCTTGGATTTCTGGTTTTGAATCACCAACAGATATTGAGAATCATGTAGAAAACCTTATTGGTCCTGAGGCTGCAGAAGATTTTTGGATTTTATACAGAGCGAATTATGTTGCTCAGGCTGATATTGATCAAATTTCAGAATGGGGTTTTAATCACATAAGAGTCCCATTCCACTATAAACAATTTTATGATGAAACAGGATCTGGCACACCTATTGGTTACGCAATCATCGATGAGCTTATAACCTGGTGTGAGCCACATAATTTGTATATTATTTTAGATATGCACTGCGCACCAGGAGCTCAGAACGGGGGCCCCATAAGTGACAGCGATGGAACCGCTCGGCTCTGGCTTGAGGAAGAGAATAAGGAATTAACCATACAAATATGGAGAGAAATAGCAGAATACTACTCAAGTGAGACCCTTATCGGAGGCTATGATTTAATCAATGAGCCAGTTTTGCCAGGTAACGTTAGTCTCGAAGAGTTTAAGCAACTGTATATTGACATCACCGAAGCAATAAGGGAAGTAGACAACAACCATTTAATTTGGGTGGAGGGGAATTGGTATGGAACAGATTTTTCTGGTCTTACACCTCCGTGGGACGATAATATGGGCTATTCATTCCATAAATATTGGGGGCAGACTGACATCACAACAATACAATCTTACATAAATATGAGAAGTAATTATGGTGTCCCTTTATGGATGGGAGAGTCGGGTGAGAACTCAAATCATTGGTATTATGAAGTTTTTAAACTATTAGAAGAGAATAATATTGGCTGGAATTTCTGGACTCACAAAAAAGTTGATAAAATAACAAGTCCATATTCAGCGTTAGTAACTCCTGAATATCAAACCATTATTGATTATTTAACTGGGGCCATTGCACAGCCAGATCCTAATATAGCGGGTATGGGTCTGACAAGTTTTGCAAACAGTCTTAAAATAGAAAACTGTATAACTCGACCTGGCGTGATTGCTTCATTAACAGATCCTGAATATGGAGAAGTGTCAAAACCCTATATTACTCACTCTATTCCAGGGGTTATTCCTGCTGCCTACTATGATATTGGTGCAAGAGGAATATCCTACGCAGATAGTGATTATTGGAACGATGGAGATGGCGGATATAATGATGGCTGGTCTTTCAGGAATGATGGCGTTGATGTTGAACCAAGTGATGGTGATGATATTCCTTATACAGTAGGCTGGACAGAGGCAGCTGAATGGCTGAAGTATACGATTGAAGATGTCAGCCCAGGTACGTATGATGTCAAGTTTAGTATTTCTGCTCCGCAGTCTGGTGGTATTTTTTTTGCTCAGTTAAGTGGCCAAAATCTTGGTGTCATAGATGTGCCGTCAACAGGAGGATGGTATAACTGGGAAGAACTTGTAACTCAAGGTGTAGAGGTAGGTGGCGGTGAAAAATTTTTAAAGATTCAAATTGTTCAGGCAGGTTTTAATATTGAAAGTATCTCATTTGAATCAACGATGGGTGCAAAAGATCAGGATGTAATTTCAGAGAGTTTTTATTTAGGCAAACCATATCCTAATCCATTTAATCCTAGGGTAAGTATGAAAATAAATATCAATGAACCTGGTGAACTTAATTTTTCAGTATACAATCTCAGAGGAGAGCTAATTCAAAGTTGGAGCAAAAATATATTCACCACAGGGAGTCATACTTTAGAGTGGGATGGATTTGATAGGTTTGGTAATGAGTCAAGCAGTGGTATCTATATCATTAATGCTACTAGCAAAGACTATGGTATGCAAAGAAAAGTTATTCTGCTTAGATAGTTTAGTATATAGCACTTATCTTTTGTTTTAACTTTAACCAAAAATATAATTTTGGACTAAATTTCTTTTACAAAGATTGCCCCACTTGTAGGAGGAATATTTACATATCCCTCAGCAACTCGAATTCCGTTTACATCGACCTTTGTGGAGTTAGAGAGTTGCAACCATTTTCCATCTAAAAGTTTTATACTAATAGAATTGTTCGGATCTCCATTCAGATAAATAGCCAAACTATTATCGTATATATAGCCCAGTCCAAACTCATTATCTAAATCTAAAAACTCTATCTGACTAGCCGAAGAATTCCTTAATTGAGAATATTTTTTTCTTATTTTTATTAATCCTTTGTAGTAGTCAAATAATACTTGATTTTGCTTAACCTCATTCCAGTCAACCCAGTTTGTTTTATTATCTTTGTTGTAAGGGTTTCTATCCATTCTACCTATGTTCTCATCCGGATAATCTGTATCCGCAATAACCTGCGTATGCCCCCATTCTTGTCCCTGATGGATTAGTGGAATTCCCAAACTCGTGAATAAAACAGTAGCCCCTAATGTGTTCATTCTTAATATCTCTCCTGAGAGTTCTATGTGTTTGAGTTTATCTGTTATGATGTCTTCAGGTTTGTTTCTTCCAGATGAAAATCGTAGATAGTCGCTAAAACAATAATCATCGTGAACCTCAAGAAAATTTATAGCATGCTCTGGTACTTTGTAGATGCCTTTAGGACCTAGGTTGGTTCCAGAAATTATATTGACCAGTTCATCTTTATTTTCATTAGGCCTATAGGATCCGAATAGAAATCCTTTTTTTGAATAGTCCCAGAGATCGCCTCTTAGTACATCTCTAAAATGTGCGTTGAAAGAGCCCCAACCCATTTCTGAAAATTTAGCACCTTTGTTGTCCCAGGCTTCTCCATAAATGTAGACCCTTGGATTAATATTTCTAAGCCGTTCCAAAATTATTTTTGCTGTTTCGCTAGATATAAGATGAGCCTGATCAAAACGAAATCCATCTATATGGTACTCTGTCATCCAGTATATTAAACTCTCAATAATGTAGTCTCTCACGACCGGTTCATCAGTTTTAAGTAGATTACCACAACACTGACTGATGTAATTACCATTTTCATCCATTTTAAAGTATAAATCTCTGTCAATATACTTAAGCGGATGATAGTCGTAGTTTGATACGTGATTAACTACAACATCCATGATCACTGCAATGTTATTTTGGTGTAAGGTTTTAACCAATTCCTTTAGTTCATTAACCGCTTTACCTTTTATACCATTCCACTCTCCAGGGACATTAGACCCTTCGGTTGAGTAATAGCTCTCAGGCGCGAAAAAGAAGGTTGGCATATATCCCCAGTGATTTCTCTCATATGGATTCCAATCATTGTAGAATATATCGGCCTGTTTTTTATATGGAATTTCAAAGTTGGCAAAGTCCCATAAAGGTAAAAATTGTACTGCATTGATACCGAGACTTTTTAGATGTTCCAAGCCACCGCTCTGATTGTTTTCGATAAAACCAAGGTATGTTCCTTTAGATTTTGTTTTTGAAGAAGGGTGAACGGTCATGTCTCTTAGGTGGGCCTCATATATAACTAAGTTTCTAGGGTTAATGGTTTTCCAAGTATCTCCTTCCCAATTAAAATCAGACTCGATGACCAAGCTCTTTGCTATATGTCTCCATTTATTTTGAGTTATTGCAGCTTTTGAGTAGGGATCTGCTATAACGATATTTGAGTCATTTTTATTTCCAAACAGCCTGTATCCATATATAGAACCAGCTCCGATGCTATCAATAAAAGTAAACCAATCGCCATTGGAACCAGGTCTCATAGAGAACTCAGTCCCGATAGAATCTTCTGGATTAGAAAATATTACTAGATTAACGGAATCACTAGATGGAGAATATAGACGAAAATCGATACCGTCAGGACGTAGGAAAGCACCATAGGATAAACCAATTTTAGGAGCAGATTTTATACAACCAAAATTTATAATTAAGCTTGCAATAATAAAAAAGAGAGGGATTGCTTTTTTTCTTATTATAGTGTTATATCTCATTAATTATTCACCAATCGCTTATTAAATTACGGTTAATGTCCAGCCATAAAAAAGTCATCATATTTTTATTATTCTTATTTTTTTCTTGTGGAAAAGAAGATACACAAAAACTTTATCCTGTCCCAGTCATTGGAGTTTTACAAGGCAGTACGAAATCTTTTGATTTAAGAAAATATTTAGTCAGAGAAAACAGTTCAGTTTATCTTTTAAATCAAGTACAAGGTGTGTCGATCAATAAATATCAAATAAATATTACATCGGCAAGATTGAAACCAGGTCTGTATCCCATAAATCTACTTGTAGATGGAGAAAAGTTTGAGGTCTATATGAGAATTGAAAAAATGATTAATCATAGGTTTCAATATGAAGGTAAAGAGGGTGATGAAGTCTATGTTATGGGAGTATTTAATGACTGGTCAAGAAACGGATTAAGGATGGAGAATCAGCGGAATAATATATATGAAAAAAACGTATTCATGGAGCCTAAGAAGCATGAATACAAATTTGTGGTTAATGGTGAGGAACTAATAGACCCAGAGAACAGTCTTTTTATATCAAATAATATAGGCGGATGGAACTCTATTTTAGATCTATCTGATAGCGCATCATCAGAGTCTGGCCTTTTGATAAAAGACAATTACAGTGGCAACTGGTTAACCTATAAATATCTATCGCCTCCTGATGGATCAAGAGTTTTGGATTGGATAGTTTTATTGGATAATACGAGACTTCATCCTGATAAGACCGATCCACTTGAGGGTGGCGGACTAAAAGTAAATATTAGATCCATAGAAAATGGTTTACTACGGATCTTAGGAGTAGACTCGAGGGGACGGCCAATTTTAGAAAATCAGACAATTCTCATTAATGGTAGCCCTTTAAACTCAAGCGATAAGTCTTGGCATTTTGAAATTATTTATAATACAATGATTGACAGGTTCTTTGATGGAGACATGAGCAACAATAAACCAATAAAAGATTCGAAGCTACATCCTCTAGCCAATTTTAATGGAGGAGATATAGTCGGAATCAAAAAAAAGGCAGAAGGAAAATATTTTGAGGATCTAAATGTTTCAGCCCTCTGGTTATCTCCTATACAGGAACAAACCGATACCAGTTGGGTAGAGTGGGTTAGCCCTAACCATTCATTTACTGGTTATCATGGATATTGGCCTGTTAAACCTAGATCGATTGAAAAGCGCTTTGGAAGTTCAGATGACCTTAAAGAATTAATTGATTTTTTACATGAAACTGAAATTAAGGTCTTGCTAGATTTTGTAAGCAACCATGTACATCAGGACCATGCTTATGTAAAAAGTAACCCCGAATGGTTTGGAAATATTCAACTCCCTGATGGACGAAAAAATATACGCCTTTGGGATGGGGGCACTAGGTTGACAACTTGGTTTGATGAGTTTTTGCCTTCCTATGATTATTCAAACTCGCCCGAGGCAATTACGCAAGTAGTAAATGACGCAATATGGTGGGTAGAAACATATAACATTGACGGATTTCGACAAGATGCCGTTAAACATGTTCCCCATAAATTTTGGATTAGTTTAACAAAAAGTCTGAAGGTAAAATTTCCAGATCGGAGTCTGTATCAGATTGGGGAAACATTTGGTTCAAATGACCTTATAGGGAGCTATGTAAATCCATCAGAGCTTGATGCCCAGTTTAATTTTGATATTTATTTCAATGCTCGTCAAAAATTTGCAAGCGACAAATCAAATTTTGATGATATTAAATCTATTCTGCTTAGAAATAGGAAAAAATTTGGGCCTATCAATTTGATGGGTAATATTACAAGTAGTCACGATCAGTTAAGATTTTCAGCTTATGCTGATGGGCAGATTAAATTTAGTGATAACGGAACAGAGCGCACTTTCAATGATCCAGTTAAACAGATAAATAAAAAAACCACATACAATAAGCTTGCAAATTTTCATGCTTTCAATCTATCCTTGCCAGGGGTACCGATTATTTATTACGGAGAAGAGATTGGACTTATGGGCGAAGGCGACCCTGGAAATAGGAGGATGATGCGCTTTGAACTGACTAAAGATGAGATGAAATTAAAACAAACATTTTCAAAACTTAATTTCCTTCGCAGAAGTTATCCTTCACTGTCTATAGGTGATCTGTTGGTTTTACACTCTGATGGTCCATTTTTAGTTATATGCAAAGTATATTTTAATGAAATCATTATTCTGGCGATAAATAATAGTGCTTCGTCCATGTCAATGCCTATTGAAATACCGGTGGAAATAAAAAAACTAAACTCTTTGGTGAAAAATCTCAATCATGATTTTGGCTCAAGCCCAATTTTTAAAATTGAGCTTGAGCCTTATAGCCATGATTTTTTTTATGCAGAATTTTAAAAAAATAATTTTATTTTTTTTTATATCTTATTTTGTCTATGGTGATGATAGCTGGAAAGTTTATGATGACTCTGAAATAGCTATTATCAACATATACATTGATCAAGATAAAATAGATTGGATGTATGATAATGTATATAGTGATTCGCTGCATGTAGCTAGTATTTCTTTTCAAAATGCTCACATAAATGAGAGTACAGACTCAATTGGCTTTAGGCTGAGGGGAAACACATCTAGGAATGCCGAAAAAAAATCGTTCAAAATAGATTTCAATCATTTTATATCAGGTCGCGATTTCTTTGGTGTCGAAAAATTAAATCTTAATGGAGAGCATAATGATCCATCCATCGTAAGATCAAAGTTATGCTGGGATCTATTCCAAGACATAGGGATGGTATCTTCGAGGGCCGCTCATGCTGAACTATATATCAATGGAGATTACTATGGGCTTTATGTTTCAGTTGAACATATTGATGATAGTTTTATAGAAAAAAACTATGTGGATGGCAGCGGAAACCTTTGGAAATGTATTTGGCCAGCAGACCTTACATATCGTGGAAATGATGCAGAAGATTATGAGCCATATTGGGGAGATGAAAGACCCTACGAACTAAAGACTAATAAAGAAATTTATGATTATTCCAAACTAGCAAGACTGATTAGAATAATAAATCAAGAGCCTGATTCATTAGAGTTTGTTTTAAATGTTAAAGAGGCGCTACAGTATCTTGCGATGAATATTTTGACTGGTAGCTGGGATGATTACCGCTCTAATATTAATAATTTTTATCTTTATCATGAACCTGAAAAAGATATTTTTCATTGGATACCGTTTGACTATGATAATACATTTGGTGTTGACTGGTTTGGGATTGATTGGTCTACCATTGACCCTTACGAATATGAATTAATTAATGATGGCCCAAGGCCACTAACAGAATATTTATTTTCAGAAATAAGATACAGAAATTTATTCACACATTTTCTTGATTTTTATAATACGAAATTATTTTCAGATACAATCGTAACATATCAGCCAGTGTCTGCAATCGAGTATAGATTAGAGACTCTAAAAGAGAGCAATTATATTTCTGCATTTAATGACGTCTACAGGACATATGATTATGGTTTTAATATTCAAGATTACCAAAATAGTTTTGGATTTTCATTTGAAAACCAGCATGTAAAACAGGGTATTATGGAGTTTATTAGTTCAAGGAGTGTATCATTAAATAGTCAGCTATATTATAGTGGCTCAGAGCCGATTATTTATCAGGGAGAAATTGGGAAAAATATTGCCTTGTTAGATGATCCGTTTATTGTTAGCGTATCTGCTTTTGGTCCACAAGGGATAGATGAAATTAAATTCCATTTTAAGTTTGAAGAAGAAACAGACTGGGAGACAATTAACCTTAATTCTTCTTCTGTCCCCCTTACTTATAAGGTAGAAGAAAACGATCACTGGGAAGCCGAAGTTATTCCAACAGATATTGGTAATTATATTGGTTATTTTACTGCTAACTATAATGGAGACATTGATCGTTATCCTGTGTCAGGTTATAAAACCTTTGAGGTTGTTGAACCAGCCGGACAGATAAATGTAAAGATTAATGAAATCCTTGCTAAAAACGATCAGACAATTACTGATGAATACGGTGAATATGATGACTGGTTAGAGCTCGCTCCTGCAGATGGCTTTGAAGCTGATTTAAGTGGCCACTATCTAACGGATAAGCTAGATAATTTAACAAAATGGCAATTTCCCCAAAGCACACAAATTTTAAATTCTGGAGAATTTATGCTAGTTTGGTGTGATGAGGATGAATCACAGGGTTCTCTCCATACAAATTTTAAATTAAGTGCAGGTGGTGAATTTTTAGCATTAGTTGCTCCTGATGGCAACACGATCATAGACTCTATTACATTTCCTGAGCAAAGTAGTGATATCTCATTTGGAAGATCAGGGACGCAGGGGAGTTGGGATTATATGACACCCACTCCATATGAACAAAATCAAATATTAAATCTAGATCCAACAAAAAACGAAATCAGTTCATTCAAATTGAACTCCATATACCCAAACCCTTTCAACTCAGTTATTAACCTGGATATTACTGTTCAAAGTGCAAATCACAGTTTCGAGATCTATTTGGTATCATTATTAGGGAAAATTATTTCTAAGAAAAAGACTTTTTATTTAAAAACTGGGCTAAATACAATAAACTGGGATATAAGAGATCAAAAAATCAGTTCAGGTGTGTATTTTGTAAAGATAGATAGTGATAATCAAAAAATAAAAAGGAAAATTATATACCTGAAATAGAGCCTTCAATCATCTAAAATTTTTATATAATCCAGCTGAACCTTTTTTTGAACTTCATCATAGCCTAGACATCTGCCTCTTAAAGATATTTTATCATTTTTGTTTAGTGTTTTGTTTAATGATTTTTTTTCTATCCAGCATATCACTGAATTATTTAGTGAGATTGAGGTGTCAGATAAATCTGTTACCATTCCGCTGACAGATACAATTTCACCAATAATACTATTCCCTTCATTAACCTGAAATCGCCAAAATAAATCTTTTGAAGTTAACGTTAGCAAAGGCTCAGCTGTATATTTTGCTTCTTCCTTTTGGTGCATAAAAAATCCATATGCTCCCATAAGTATTACAAGGATGAATAATCGTTTGCCAACCTTTTTATGTTGAAAAAAGGACTTCAATCAACAAAAAAATTAGAACTAACCACCAAAAACCTTTAATATGTTTCCATCTAGCTCTGTGTCATACTCTTTGAGGTTACCAGTTGCAGGAGGATTGACTGCTTCTCCCATGAGATTAAACTGACCACCATGGCCAGATGAACAATCTGATTTTCCATTTTCAAAGGATAAAAGTTCGTAACCTGCGTGCGTACAATTTCGCGTATACGCAATTATATTTGATTCAGATTCGCGATACAACAATAAACCTTTGTTATCAATAGTGTTTCCATTAGTAACAGCAGAACCACCCACTGTCTTTAGCACTGTATAAGGGTCTTCATTTAAATTAAAATTTTCACTCTCACCGGTTGTATCGATGTTAGAAACGGGGTTTGATTCTCCGCAATTGGTTAGTAGTACTGAAGTTCCTATCATCGAACAAGCACAGGCTGTCTTTCCAGATAGTTTAATAAATTCCCTTCGATTAATTTTATTTTTCATTTTTTATTTTTCACATTCATTTTATACTCTATTTTTATTTGATCATCTATTTTTAAAAACATAAGAGAAGGCCTTTTGATATCAAAATCCGATAGGTTAATAATAAAATCGCCTTCTACTATAATTTCATCATTTATTTCTACTTTTGCATTTGAAATAATTTCTTTTTCTTTGCCTGCAAATTTCATCATACCGGTTATTTTTGCAAAGCCCGATTCGATATTGATGTTTGTTGATTTAAAAAGAATTTTTGGGTGTTCCAGTGCATTTGCATAGATTAACATGTTTGAGTCCCTGTTCCCGTTTTTGCTTTTAAAAGATTCAACAGGAACCTCAATCAGGCATCTATAGTTCTTACTGATGGCCTCATATATAATTTCGCCATTTATTGATGTACTCATTCCCTTCCAATCGTGAAGAGGGTGACTGCCATAATAGGAAACGTTTCCTTCAAAATGATTATACTTTTGGGAAAAAGAAATGCATATAAAAAAGAATAGGCTTATAATTTTTTTCATATTAGTAAGGAAGAAAAGTTAATATAGCTGAGAGTGACATTGAAAAAAGAGTTGCCAGTGCAACACGCTGATGTAATTCAACGGCCTGCTGGTAGTTAGTTGATTGAGCAATATTTTTCCCGAGAATTGGTATCATTGCCATACCTGAAAAATGTAAATAGCTTAGCCAACGATGCAGTTTCATTGAATCAAACTTTTTTGAGTATCTTAGACCAGGTGGCGCAAAATAACTTAATGATGCTGATCCCATGTACATAGACCAAACTGGGACACTTAACTTTTTGTGGATATCAAAATTTTCATAATTCCCATTAACCAATTGGTTGCCTATAAAACTTTGGTATGCAAATGATGCCCAGGTGATCAAAGCTAGTTTCTGATGTAACTGTAGCATAGTAGTCCTCAGCTTTAATTCGTCTATACGATTTTTTGGAGCAAGACCCGTAAGCCTAACAAAACCTTTTTCGCCCCATAAAATTTTTGTATGAAGCGGCATGTTTTCAGGGAGCGGGTATGAGGATTCAGCTGCTATTAAGATATTGAAAAATAATAAAAATGATAATATTAATTTTTTTTTATCTTTCATATTCAAAGTTATACCATTATTTCTTTTGATTGAAATGGATAATTAATCAATATAAAATTGGGTATGAACAATCTATTACTTTATAGTTCATTTTTATTTTGTATTTCTTTTGTTTTGAATGGTTGTGCCTCTACTGGTTTATTCAGCCTTCATGATATGCCTATGCCTAATGGTTTGCACACTGTCGGGACAAAGCAATTTGATTGGGTCAATACGACACATATAGATGAATTTTCATCAGACTCAACAAAATATCGACGAATAATGGTACAGTTTTGGTATCCTGGGGTGGAAAATATATCAGATGAAAATTTTTTGTATTGTGATAACCAAATAATTATTGATGAACTAAGTAAGGAATATAATATTCCAGTTAAATTTTTGAATGAGGCTCGAAATGTTAAAACAAATTCTTATAGTAATATTATACCTCTGAAACAAAAAGGGCTGTATCCTTTAATAATTTTTTCCCATGGTAAGGGTGGTTATAAGAGTCAAAACACTATTCAATTTGAAGAACTTGCAAGTCAAGGCTATGTTGTAGTATCTGTAGATCATTCTTATGACGCCGTGATAACTGTTTTTAGTGATGGGACTATTGCGCCTTATGTATCAGATGACCCTAAAAAAGTGGGAGACCCTGAATTAGCAGATAGCATAACTCAAAAAAAATTATCTGCAAGAGTAGCTGATATAAAATTTGTTCTAGATAAAATTTGGTTAGATATTAATTCGACTCCCCTATTCAGCATAATTGATACTTCTAAGATTGGTATGTTTGGACATTCTTTTGGTGTGGCTACAACGATTTTGTCCTTGCAATCAGATAATAGAATAGATGTTTCAGCTGGTCTTGATGGATGGTTTATTCCACTTTCAAATGAGCAATTAATAAAAGGATTAAATAAACCTTTTTTACATATAGGAAGAAAAAGCTGGGGTTTTTCTTCTAATAATTATGAAAAAATGGAAAAATTAATGAATAATTCAAAGGCTGAAAATGCGCACTACCCTGTAAAGAGACTCAAACATTTTGACTTTATGGACGGATCTTATTCAGCGTCATTAGCTATAAAATTAGTTCTTCCTCATATGAGCACGTATAATAAAAGTAAGATAAAAGATTTAATGAATAAGATGCTGCTAGCATATTTCAATTCGACTCTTAAGGAAGATAATGCATTGACTGTGGAGATGGTATCTCGTGAGCTAAGCCTAATAGCAGACTAATTTTATTTTTATGTAGCTATAAAAAAAATAGATTTAAATATTAAATAATTTCAGGCACATAATTAAAATTAGATCTTGGAGGACGCTCGTAATCTTTTTGCTGAGTTCTTTTTGGAAGTTTCACTTCTTCATGATCAATTTCTTGGTACTTTATTTGATTTAAAAAGTGAGAGATACAATTAATTCTAGCTTTTTTCTTGTTGTCAGATTCAACCACATACCAAGGAGAAGCCTGTGTGTCAGTATGCTCAAACATATTATCTTTTGCTTTTGAATATTGATCCCATCGGTTAACTGATTCTAAATCCATTGGACTCAGTTTCCAGCCTTTGGTAGGATCATCTGCTCGACTTTTAAATCTTTTCATTTGTTCTTCAGCGCTAACTGAAAACCAATACTTAATTAGTTGAATACCAGAGCTTATAATCATTCTTTCAAATTCAGGACATGTTTGTAAAAAGTTAATATATTCTTTATCCGTACAGAAGCCCATAACTTTTTCAACTCCCGCTCGATTATACCAACTGCGATCAAAAATAATTATCTCTCCTGCCGCGGGGAGATGAGGAACATATCTTTGAAAATACCACTGGGTTTTTTCTTTTTCTGTTGGTGCGGCTAGCGCAATAACTTTACAGTATCTAGGGTTTAGATTCTCAATCAATCTTTTGATTGTTCCACCTTTACCCGCTGCATCACGGCCCTCAAAAATAACAGCGATTTTTTTATTTTTATCTATTACCCAATCTTGGAGTTTGACCAATTCAATTTGGAGCCTTTCTAATTTATTTTCATATTTTTTATTGAACTCTTTTTTATTGTTCATAGGATATCACCTCTTAATAAATTTTAGCAAAATACATACCTGCAGGCATTGATTTTCTGGTTTAGTCTATATTATCCAAAGTTAAAATTTGCTCCTTATTTTGTAATCGAGCTTCTTTCTTCTTATTAAATGATAATATTATCATTCCATAAAATATTGTTCCAATTACATAAAGTAAACTGGTAATAAAAAATATTTTATAATATTCAAATCCGTTTTCTCGGAGGAATTGAAACAGTTTTGCACTTATAAACCATGAGGCACTCCACAAACTTGAATTGAGTGCACTAATAAGCTCCTGATTTTTTTCTCCGACATAATTCATTGTTAATTCATTAGCTGAAGGGTGTGCCATATGCATTAGTGGCTGCCGAAAAACATATGCAAGAATAGCTATAGACAAGCTAAGGTCATTAGTAGAAAATATTTCGGTAAAAGCCAAGGTTAAGAGGCAAACTATTGAACAAGATTGTACAAACACAATGGAGACCCAATAACCAAATTTATTTTTTATCGTTGGCACAAATAATGCAGTTACAAAAACAATGAAAGATGTTATGCTTCCAAGAAGACTGAAGCTGTCGCTATCGAGCTGGAAAATAGAATTAAAGAATAAATTAATAAAGGGGATGGTTAGACCTGCTCCTATTGATATGGCAACGTTAGGCGTTATTGCTTTCAATATTAGGTGCCAGTCATATGATTCTACGATTGAAGAAAATGAGTTGTAATTAATTCTATCTGTTTTAGAACTGTGCTTTTCATTAATTGAAACTGAAAAGGGCAATGACAAAAAGCTTAATAATGAGATTATAGTTAGTAGGGTGTATTCATTAAAGTAAAATATTAAATGAAATATTTTTAAGTCGCCTATTGATTGTAATCCACTTATTATAAGTCCACTAAACATCATTGCCAGCGACCATGTTGAAAAACTTAGTGAAAGGGATTCGATACTATTTTTATTATTTGTATTTCTTAGAATGAACGGTAATGAGCATACATTCATAAGCATCATTGATATACCCCAACCAAAAAATCCAAAGGGAATTAATAATTTTAGATTTTTGTCAATCGCATTAATAAGGACAAGGCTAAAAGAGGGAACAAGAAATGATGATAGTATAAAAAAAGGTTTTAGGTTTCTTGATTTAATAAATATTCCGAATGGAAGAGCAAACATAAGAACTCCCAAAAAGCGTAGTGAATTATAATTTGCAATTTGAGGATCACTAAACCCTTTTTTTCTTAGATAGATATTTAATATTAATACAAATGCGACATGTATAATGTTTAAAAAAAATTGTACTGCAATAAGGGAATGAATTCGTTTCGGAAGGAGACTATATTTATTTAAAATTCTCTTTAGCATAAGCAATTTTTAATTATAATTTGTAATTATAGATATATTGAATTAAATGATTAAAAAACTACCAACCTATATTACCTTTTTCCTTGCTTTCCTAATAGTTGCAATCGTTTCTTTTTTTCTACCAAAGGAAAATCTGAAAAAAGGTGTTTTGGTCAATGATATTAGTCGGATGAATCCCACATATGTTAAAGAAATTGTCTCGGCCGACTCCATAGAAAAAATCCAAAATGTAGTAAAGCGCGCAAACAAAGAGAATTTAAAAGTATCTATGTCTGGGACCAGACACAGTCAAGGGGGACACGCCTTTTATGATGGAGCAATTCTTTTGGACATGACCGGCTTAAATAAAATAATCTCTCTAGATACGGTAAGTAAAATTATTCATGTTCAGAGCGGTGTCACTTGGGCACAAATCCAAGAATATATTAACCCGCATAATCTAGCTGTTCGTGCCATGCAATCCTCTAATATTTTCACTGTTGGTGGTTCTATGAGTAGTAATGTACATGGCAGAGATCCGAGGAATAGTTTGATTGTTGAAACGATAGAAGACTTTCGTTTGATTCTAGCAACTGGTGAATTAATCAATGTCAGTCGAAATGAAAATAAAGAGCTATTCAGCCTTGTAATAGGAGGATACGGGTTATTTGGTATAATCACGGATGTGAGGATAAGATTAAAGAAAAATAACATTCTTGAGAAGCAGGCATTGTTATTGGACTATAAAGATTTCCCAGAGTTTTTTAGGAA
Source organism: uncultured bacterium (assembly GCA_964343085.1). GTDB lineage: Bacteria > Fidelibacterota > Marinisomatia > Marinisomatales > UBA1611 > CAZLPW01. Next base: position 48,589 of record CAYFIF010000001.1, read on the forward strand.
CAATATTATGGGCGACCCTAAGGTTGAACTCTTTATTGCCCGGCCATCAATTTCGTCTAATTCATTTCTACGAGAGACTATTGTTAATTTGTGGAAGACTTCCGATATAAAAAAAGATACTGATGATAAAATATATGATTTATTAGGAGAGGAAAATGTTTTTCGGGATAAATTTTTCTTTTCATTATCTAGAGAATATGATCTAGGTAAAGATATAAGATGGTATCTACAAAAAAAACTGGTGGCTCAGGTAAATAAAAAATATTTTCTGACTAGAAATAATTCGATGAGGCCACCTACAGCTCCTTTGAAATTTTTGGATCATATTTCTCCCTATGATAGCGATATAATACAAGAATATTTTATTCCGATCGATAATTTTGTTTCTTTCCTAGATGGTTTGCGTGTGATTTTAACCGAGCAAAATGTAAACCTGTTAGGTGTTACAATTCGCTATGTACCAAAAAATAGTGAAACTTTTTTAACCTATGGTAAAAAGGAAGCTTTCTCTGTCGTTGTTTATTCAAACCAGGAATTGTCTGATCAAGGACTAGAGAAAGCAAAAAAGATGACTATGTCATTGGTTGATCTTGCGCTAGATAATGGTGGTATTTACTATTTGACCTATCAAAAGTTTTATACTAAAGACCAAATGAAATCTGCATACCCGGAGATAGATCAGTTTTTTGCTAAAAAACTAAAATATGATCCTAAAGAACTGTTTATAAATAAATTCTATAACTATTACTCAAATCAGAAAAAACTATGAAAAAATCAATAATCTTGTTTATTTCCTTTTTTATATTGATCTCGGTATTGATTTATCGACCAAACTATAAAAATGTTAACAATGTACCTGATTCAGAATTACTTGTAATCGCCCACAGAGGATTTGGTAATTATGCTCCTGACAATAGTAAATCTGCTGTAAAGATAGCCATATCTTCGGGGATGGATGGTGTAGACTTAGATGGGCAAATGACAGCTGATGGGGAGTTAGTTATTTTTCATGATCCTAAAGTAGATCGTTTGACCAATGGAAGTGGCCCTCTCAAGGAGAAAACACTCTCTGAGCTTAGGCAACTTGATATGGGATATAAATTTGATGAAAAATATACGGGTGAAAAAATTTCTACTTATGAAGAAATACTCCAACTTGTTGATGGCAGGTTGATTGTTTTTGTTGAGCTAAAGGTTAGCACGGTTGAGAGCGATGGGAGTGAAGAGCTTGCCGCGAGCCTGATTAAAAAATATAATGCCTACGATTGGGCATATCTAAGTTCTTTTAATCCAGTGGTTCTTTGGAGATTAAAAAAAATAGATCCTAAAATAAAGACAATGTTTATTTTTAAAGATATCGATGTTGATCCAGAAATATTGAAGGAAATACACCCTACTGATTCTAAAGGTATCCCATGGGTTTTGCGGAATGAATTTTGCAGAAATTTGATGCGCAGATTAATTAAACCTGATCTTCTTAGTGCTGAAATCACTGTTAACAAGGGAACAGTTAGAAATTTAATTAAAAAAGGTTACCCTGTCTTTCTATGGCCACCAAATAACAAAAAAGAAATTGTTGACAGCATAAATGAAAGTCCTTACGGTATAATTACGGATGAGCCTGAACTAACGATATCTTTGATTAAAGAGAGTGACGCTAAATAGCTTTAGGCAGCGAACCAGAGCGCAAGCAAAAAAATGTAATAACAGGCATCGAGACTCTTTCCAATGTTTTTTTGTCTTTTTGCCTGAATATATTCTTCTCTCTTTTCATCACTGTACCGTTCACATTCTTTTGACATAATTTTCCAATACTCAAACTCACGCTCAGTGAGGTCATGAATATCAGAGACTTCTATTTTATCAAAAATAGGGTCCTCGCATGGATTTGGATTTTGCGCGTATGCAATTCCGATGAAAAATAATATAGTAATAATTGTTTTCAGCATCTGATAAATTTAAATATTTCCTTTAAAATTAGGCTTTGTAATGTAATAAAAAAAAGTAATTGAAATAATTTATTTTAGACCTAAGAATTTAACCTTTTTTTTCTTAATTAAATCTCCAGTTGTACTGTTTTGAACAGGTATTTAAACCAGAGAATTTGTTTTCAATGAAATAGTAACTATAAAATATTAAGGGAGCATAGACTAAGTTTCCAACTAGGGTGCCTTTTATAAAAGGAATACCAGCTGCATAACAGCTGATAAGACCTAAAAAATTTTTATCATAAAAAGTACCAGAGGCCCAAACCCCAAAATTAGAAATAAGAAAGAAGATAATACTCGATCCGATAGCACCACTCACTAATCGGGTTGGATTAATTTTTCTTTTGAAAAGAATTAATCCAAATAGAGCAATAAAAAAATAGCCTAGATATTGCCAGTGAAAGCCCTTGTAGAACCAAATAAAATCAGATCCTTGTGGATTGTATATGTAATTATTTAAATAGAGATCACTTAACCAGGTTGAAAAAATTGGAACTGAGAAAGCTTGCCACTTTCGATAAAAATGTGCAGCACCAAATAAGCATATTGCTCCAAGAGGCGAAAAATTTGGTATGTGCGGAATTATTCTTGAAAAAGCAAGAACAAGGATCAAGAATGACAGAACTATTGGTTGGATAACTAGTCTAGGATTTGGACTCATTACTTTTCTACTAAAATAAATTTAATCTTCAGATTGTATAATTGTTTTTCTATCAACTTTAATTTACAAATTTGTTTTATTTCATTGGTAGAAATATAATAAGAGTTTCAATTTTTTTTGTTGCCAGTTTGAATTTTGAGAGGAAATATTTTAATTTTTATTAACATATAAAATAAATAAAGTCAAAAAAACGATCAAAACGCTCAAAAATGTGTTGCGTCCTATATTCATTGTTAACTAACATTAGTCATAACGAAGGAGCAAAAATGAATATTTTAGAATCAATAGCACAGGGAACTGACAAAGTTCAAATTGTAGATGATAAGCATAGCAGCTACAACTTTGATGCGAAAAAAGCTGACAATGATTTAAAGGCATGTCCTGAATGCAAAATGGTCTGGCAAATTCGCGAGTTTAATGATACAGTAGAATTCAAATATTATGACAGTGTGCCTAGCTATGGGAAAGTCAAAAAAGTATGTCCGCGCTGTAAAATTAGGATGAAAAATAAATACTATACAAACTCCGAAGTCTGTTAGAGCTTGTCTAAAATGTATTTAGATCATATTGCGGTAGTCTCTAAAGATCTTTCAAGGGATGTTAAATGGTACAAAGATAAATTTGAATGTAATGTTAGGTACCAAGACAGTACCTGGGCCTTAATAGCGTTCGATAATGTATCGCTTGCTCTTGTTAATGAAAAAGAGCATCCAACGCATTTCGCTCTTGTGGATCCGGGAGTTAAAGAAAATCAAAAAGTTAAACAGCATAGAGACGGCATATTTTATATCTACGAACGAGATCCTAGCGGAAACGTAGTAGAGATTATAGATAGAAATTCAAATTAATTAACCCCAAAAAGTTAGGAGCTTAAATGAAAAAACCAGCAACCAGAAAAAATAGAATGAAAAGTTCACCATGGATAGAAACTAAGTGGACAAAAAGTTCAAAATCACTAGGTGAGTACATTTTTAGACGACTCTCTATTGATCAGTCAAATAAAGATTATAATCGTATCAGACCCCGGCACATAATGAGCAAACTAATAGTGCAGTCAAAAGAAATAGACAAGTATATCGCAGATTACTTATCCCTCCAAGATTCAAGAAGGTCAAATGTCGTTAATTCAGCAAAGCTGGAATCAGATTTGAAGAATAGTTTTATAAATACCGACAATTTCCCAACGTCTTATTAGTGAAATGTTAAAAGGCTTAGATTGGAGAAAAATTATGCTTGCAGGAATAGTAACAGCAGTCTCTGGAGCAGCAGTCATGTTGTTCGGAAAGAGTACTAAAATGCCTACGAAGAAAGTTGTCCCAAGAAATTCTTTTTATAAAATAAATGTTAGAGATATTAATGGTGATATTTTTAATCTTAAAAAATACGCCGGCAAAAAGATATTGATCGTTAATGTTGCTAGTAAATGTGGATACACTGGTCAGTACAGTGATCTTCAAAAGTTGTATAGTCAGTACAATGATAAATTGGAAGTGATTGCTGTTCCTTGTAATGATTTTGGAAGGCAAGAACCAGGAGCTCCATCTGAAATCTCTGACTTCTGTGAAGTTAACTATGGAGTCACATTTCCCATTCTAGAAAAATCTAATATTAAATCAGATCCTAAAAGTGAGCTTTACGATTGGTTAACTGATGATGAAAAAAATGGGTGGAACAATAGTGCACCCTCTTGGAATTTTTGTAAGTATCTCATCGATGAGCACGGAAATTTAATAAGGTTTTTTCGAAGTGGCGTGGGCCCTATGAGCAAGGATATTCTATCACTTCTGTAATTGTTTTAAGTAGTTGTTTAAGTATCGTGTTTGGAGAGGGAGGAGGATTATGGCGTTTTCCTTTTTGATTTCCTCCTCCCTAGTATTTTAAAAATATTTTTTTAAGACAGGAATTAATTTAAAATTAGAGTCAAATCAAAAATTTTATGTTTTATTTGAAAAAAAGATCAAAACGCTCAAAATTAGATACTGTTCTTTACAAATTCTGGAGTACATTCTAGTATGAGATATCTTAACTCTAACGATGTTGCCGATATTTTGGGCATCAATATATCAACCCTGAAGCGGTGGACGGAAAATGGAACTATCTCTTGTAAAAAAACCTCTGGTGGTCACAGGAAATTTACGATGTCGGATATTAGAGAATATTACAAGAATAACAAAAAGTCTGGAAAAAGTTTTGGTTTTGGTATTGAAAACTTGACTCATAAAAATGTATATAACTACCTCAGTTGCAGAGATTATCCAAAGTTAATCAGTTTTTTGGTAGATGCCAGTATAGAAGCTGATGAAACGGGTGTAAGTACTCTGATAAACGGTGCATATATGAAAAATATGCCAGTAGATGTAATATTTGATGAAATTGTAGAACCTGCAAGCGATATAGTGGAAGAGGCCTTACAAAAAAAAAGCATAACACATCTTGATGCATACATTAGCCGTAAGCTAATAACCAGAATCGTAGAAGGGATTAACCAGAATAGGCCTAATAATAAATCTAATAGAAAAGTGGCATTGTGTATTAACTTTGAAGACAATCTTCCGGATCTAGGAGTTGTTATGTCTGAAGTAGTATTACGCCATTTTGGTTACAATACATACAATGCAGGCTCTCACGCAGAAATCGGTGATTTGCATAGTGTCTTAGAAAAAAAATCTGTTGATGTGATTTTATTTTTCCTTTGTGATAGGCAGTGTTGCATGGCCTCAGCCGGTGATAATTTGACCAAAACCAGCAAGCAAATAGCATCCATAATCGAGTCCGTTATTGATTATAATGTGAAAACTATTTTTGGCGGCAGAGGATTAAATCTTTTTCCCCAATTAAATGGTAAAATCGATAGTACTTTTTTTACCTTTTCTCAATTAAAAAAAATCCTTTAACAAATTCCTGACCTATTAAAATAAGTTACCGCCGTGGAATA
>CAYFIF010000002.1:0-42789 GCA_964343085.1 uncultured bacterium
AAATAAAGCCGATTCTAGATCCCCATTGTTCTCGATTATTCATTATTTTTTAAACCTCCCTGGTTTGAATTTTTTATATCTGTTTCCATTATTTTTTCAAATGGGTATAAATGCGCATCGACCACGGCCTCAAGCATTCCAAACATATAAATAAACCAAATCCACCATGCGTATTTATTTCTTTTTTCTAGGTACTGTCGTTGGTTTAATGGTGAACTCTCGCTCCAATTGTTGAAAGCCTTTCTGTATCTGCTCCACTGCTGAATCGATGCGATCTCCAGACCCGCAACTAACGCGGCCTTGAACAGTCTACCATTGTATAATTGACCACCACTAGGGACAAGCGAAAATAAAAATGCTTTTTTGGGGCTTTTTTGATTCGTTGTGTCAACAATCTGAGCAAGATTGGGGTTGCAAAATAAAACCAAAATAAAGATTGCTCTTTGTAGCATCAAGAAATAAAGGCTATAAAGTCCACCTCAACAGAAGCACCCAAAGGCAATGCTGATACCTCTACGGTAGACCTGGCAGGAAAATCGGAACCGTTAAAATAGTGCGTAAATGCATTGTTCAAAATATTAAAGGTAGATAAGTTTGTAACATAAACCGTTAGCTTCGTTATATGCGTTCTATTTAGACCTTCGGCCTCTAAAATAGAATCAAGATTCTTTATTACTTGTTCTATTTCTTTTTCAGCTCCCCCATCAACCAATTGGCCCGTTGACGGGTCTATGCCTATCTGCCCTGCACTAAAGAGGAACCCATTTACTTTGACAGCTTGACTATAAGGACCAATAGCTTCTGGCGCATTTTTTGTTTTTATTATTTTCTTCATAGTTCTACTCAAAATTACCATTCATGAATATACAAGGTAAACCCACATCATGATTTAGCTTCCGGGCTACACTGCCTGGTATAGTCCGAATAAAAAACTCACCCACAGCGGCTACAGTAGCCTCAAAGAGGTGTCCTCCTTTAGTATTCATTTCATGATCTGCAAGTGTAACATGCGCATGCGCAAATGGCTGATCGTCTTTTATGGTAATGTTCCCCTGATATGAAACCAACTCCATCACCGAATTAAAATTTTTTCTAATATAATCCTTTCTATGAGTATCAAACGCACCTATCTCTATATTTTTGACAGCACCAATGCCAGATAACTGAGCGTTAGATATATTGTTAGCAATACAAAATTGTGTAATCTTTTCCATTATTCGTTCTTCTTTTTCAATATAAACAAAAAAGCCATCTGGAGTTTTTTCAAACTGCATGATTTTAATCCTCTTCCAATAATTTAGTTATAAGATTCCTAGATTTTTCTAATGCTTCATCTACTAATTGATTATCTCGCCCGCCTGCGGTTGCGAGATGAGGTTTTCCGCCTCCACCTCCACCCATAAATTTTCCAATATTTTTTGCCAAATCTCCCGCTAGGATACCAGAATCATTTAGACTCTTTGAGACAACAACTAGGGCAGCAGGTTTCTCCTCTCCTTCAGACATTAGAACACAGACACCATTATCTATCCGATCAGCTAGTTTATCGCCAATATTTTTTAATGCTTCTACACTAGAAATCTTTATTTTTTTTATTATAAAAATTTTATCTTTTATTCTATCCCCTTCGGAAAGCAAGTCTGCTATACTGAAGCCAGAGTCATTAGACTTTATTTTTTTTTCGAGGTCTTTTTTCTCTTTTAAAAGTGTAAATATTCTGTCCTCCATTAAATCTGGTGGGGTGTTCAATAGACTTTGAAGGGAGTTCAAAATTGAATTATTCTTTTGCATTTCTTTTAGTGATGCCTCACCAGTAAGCGCCACAATGCGCCTAACACCAGATGATAATGATGATTCTTCTATAATTTTAAATGACCCGATATCTCCAGTCCTTTCTACGTGAGTACCTCCACAGAGCTCAACAGAATAATTCCCCATCTCTACGACACGAACCTCTTCACCATACTTCTCACCAAATAATGCCTCAGCACCAGATTTTTTTGCGTCATCAAAATTTTGTATTGATACCTCTAATTTGTTATTTAAAAGAATCTGTTTATTTACCTCATTTTCAACGCATAAAATTTCATCCTTAGAAATTTTTTCTGAGTGCGTTAAATCGAACCGTAAGTATTCAGGGTGTACTAACGAGCCAGCCTGGTTAACGTGGTCACCTAAAATATTTTTTAAAGCTCTGTGCATTAGATGCGTGGCAGTATGGTTTTTTTGTATTGCATTTCTTCTTTCTCCATTGACTTCACAAAAAACTTGATCACCTGGCTCAAACCCTCCGCTGCATATATGAACAATAGATTCATTTATTTTTTTTACATCTAGCACATCTAGATCAATATTTTTGCCTGAAATTTTACCTGTGTCCGCTATCTGGCCACCAGATTCAGCATAAAATGGAGTCTGATCTAATACCAGAAGAGTTTCATCATTATTAGAGGCATATTTCCGGACTACTGATTTACAGTTGATTGAATCATAGCCTAAAAATTCTGATTGGATACCTTCCGATAAAGTAACCCAATTAATTTCCTGCTCATCTATATTAAAACGGCTCGAAGCCTTAGCCCTATCTTTTTGCTCTTTCATCAGGCTACTAAATCCATCTTCATCAACAGTAATATTTTTTTCACGCGCCATTAATTGTGTAAGATCTAGTGGAAATCCATAGGTATCATAAAGCTTAAATGCATCCGAACCTGAAATCAGATTATCATCAATGCCCAAAATAATTTTTTCGAAATGATTTAGGCCTCTATCTAGTGTTCTATTAAAAGACTCTTCCTCAGATCGAATTACCTTTTTTATATGAGAGTTTCTATCAACAAGCTCTGGATATATACTCCCCATTACTTCAATTACAGGGTCTACAAGTTTAAATAAAAAAGGCTCCTCAAGCCCTATTATTCTTCCAAAGCGTGAGCCTCTCCTCAGTATTCTTCTGAGTACATAGCCTCGTCCTTCATTAGATGGTAGAGCTCCATCTGCAACAGAGAATGATAGCATTCTGATGTGATCCGCAATCGCCCTAAAAGGGATAGGGTTAGTCTTGTATCTATGGTCTGTCATGAATTCAATCTTGTCAATTATTGGGGAAAACAGATCTGTATCATAATTACTTGTTTTATTCTGCAACACAGCTGCAATTCTTTCCAATCCAGCTCCGGTGTCCACATGTTTTGCTGGAAGATCCTCTAAAGTTCCATCTTTCTTACGATTGTTTTGTATAAAAACAAGATTCCACAATTCCCAATACTCCTCAGAATTGTTTACTCCTTCCGGGCTCTGTTTACTTAAATCAGGACCAATGTAATAGTGTATTTCAGAACATGGGCCACAGGGACCTGTCTCACCCATTTCCCAAAAATTATCCCTCTTACCGCACCTTAGTATTCTATCTTGTTCTATATCTGTACATTCAGCCCAGAGATCAAATGCCTCATCATCGTCAACATAGACAGTCGCCCAGAGTCTCTTTTTGTCTAGGTCCCATATATCTGTAAATAGCTCCCAGGCCCAGGTTATTGCTTCCTTTTTATAATAATCACCGAATGACCAATTACCAAGCATCTCAAAGAATGTATGGTGAAAGGTGTCTACACCAACTTCCTCTAAATCATTATGTTTACCACTAACACGAATACATTTTTGGCTATTAACCGCTCGCAGATAATCAGGATTAATCTGATCGAGAAAAATAGGTTTAAACTGATTCATACCAGCGTTGGTAAAAAGAAGCGTCGGATCATCTATTGGAACACAGGGAGCACTACGAACAAAACTATGTCCCCTATCTTTAAAATAATTAATAAATGAATTCCTGATTTCTTTTGATCTCATCCCTAAAACGAAAATGAAGTTTCAATACTAGTTAAATTAATTTTCTCTCCTGAATCTTTTACATCACCATCTCCATTTAGATCAAGAAATGACCTCCTAAATATATAGTTCAATATCATACCATTCCCCATTTCTATACCTACCCTGTATCCCATAATTGTAGACTCTGTGTATTCGAATTCAAATGGGTTGGGAACATTTCTCTGCTGGTAAAACCATTTCGCAGTTTTTATTTTACTTATTGATTTTTTCAATCTAAGTGTTCCAGTAAAACTCTGGTTTGTTTCTTCTTCAAATTTTATGCCCTGCCACTGCTCACCTCGTAGGTTCTGATAGCTTAATCCAGATTCAAGGAGAGCTCCTATATCCACCGTCAAACGGGAAAAATATCCTCTCTGTGGCCCATACTTTCCGAGTTTACTTGATTTACTTATTATTTGGTTCTGATCTAAAAAGCTTGAAAATGTTGCCCTCTCAATCTGATAAGATCTGTTAAAATAGCCAAACTCAAAATTACCCACAGGCATCATTCTATATTCCCAGCTAAAACGCGCAGGACCGAACTTTGCGGTCAGGCCTAAAGGGGTCAGACCAAGCCCTAGATCTTCAAATTTCTCTTTATCCGGATCAACAATGTGTTCAGGATTTTTTGTTTTACCAATCAGAGCTGCTAATTGAGCATAGAAATGAACGGATAGGCCGCCATCAGAAAATAAAGGTCTACCAAGATCAACCGCAAAAGCATGCACAGACTCTTTCTGCTTATTTATATTTATAGGTTCAGGCTTTGTAGGCACTCCATCCGTGTCAATAACGACTCCAAACTCAGAAGTGAATGTCGGATCTGTAAGGCCATCCCCATCTACATCAAACTCATTTAAAGTGTCGCTATCTGCCAAACCATCTCCATCTGTATCAAGCCAATATGACTTATCATTGGGAAAATCATCAACCAAGTCAGGCCTACCATCACCATCCCGATCTTTTAAACCTAGATACTGATTCCTGTCCAGACCATAAGATACTCCGAGTGTAAATCCCATTGGTATTTGTCCAGATATACGGAAACCAGTTAAGCCAAAATTTTCTTTGAAGTCGTTAGTAAAGAAAAAAAAGTTCAGGTCAAATGCCTGAAACCTAGACTCCATGCCTACTTTTCTGACTTGTGGATATAGAATTGAATTTGAGTAACCATTGGCGAGTATTCCATATCCCATAAAAACATTATCCAATGCCCCAATTCTAAAATAGTAAGGATCCCATCTTTTCCCATATTTGATGTAATAAATCTTATCAAGAATAGTGTTTTTAGTTTTTTCACCTGAAGAAAAGTCCCACTCATCTTTGTGGATATTCCCATTCTGGTCAATATAAATGACTAAATCAAATGCAACAGATAACTTCCCAAATGGAAGAATAGGTCGCAAAGCAATCTGATTCCAGATTTTTCCATCAATTGTAACGGCACCAAATGCGCCCTGGACTCTTCTGGTTTCAGAGCCTACTTCTTCATCTACCTGAGCGAATATAAGCCCCGATATTAGGAAGCTGTATGATATGTGGATTATTAAACGCAATTTTAAATAAAACTACTAATGTAATATACCTTTCGCTTATTGGATTGAACAACCGATAATTAACTTTGTTTTTAATGTAATTTGATTATAATTATTTATTATATTTTTATTTAATAAACTTAAAACAAAGTCAGGAAGGAGATCTTTTATTAAAGCTATCCATATATTGGCTATAATTTTTATTATCCACAGTTTTATTTTTTCTGATAAAGTTTGGCTTGAAAAAGTTAAGACTGCAGATAAGCTCAATGGTATTATGATACAGCTTGAGATGGATAATTTTCTGGATGAAAATAATATAACTGCGTGGCAAGCCAAATCAGACTGGTTCTATATAACACTTTTCAAAACTTTTACTGACACGAATAATTTAATTTTAACGACTGAATCAAAAGAGATAAGACAATTCCAGCCGATTATGAATCAAGAATCTATCCAACTTGGTTTTCATTTGAGAAATAAAATTGAATATTTTGATATTCAGCAAGATAGGTCAAATAATATTGCTTTTGTGACTCTACATTATCCTAAGACCCATCTTTACGACCTCGTTGAGCTTAATCAAGAAGCTTTAAATAAAACTTCTATTAACTCAAGGAACAGTGTATACAAATGGTCATATATAGCAGGATTAACTCTGATTGCAAATGGACTAATTAATCAAAATAATCATAATAATTGGCAAACGCATACAGGAATTGCTATAGTCTTTATTAGCACCTTAACAAAAATACTATTCAACTAGCAATGATCAATTCTTTAGTATATTATGCAATTTTTTGGTTTCTAGGATTACTACTCTTGGGGATTTACACAAGAATTAAATATAGAAACAGATTTCCAAAAAAATAATGCAAACATTAAATAAATGCCTCTTGATTTTTTCTTTAGCAATAGGAAAAAATATATCACCTCTTGATTCTTGGTCTGTACTTTTCGAATCGGAGGATAAAGTTCATGCTACTCCACATATTACAAATATCATTCGAACTAATCCGGCTCATTTCACACACAGTCAAATAGAAGAACTCAAATCATTAAATATATCTATTGAAAATAATAATTTTTTAATCGAACGCCCGGAAGGACTTAATGAGTCTCATGTTACTAATCATTTTAAATTCCATTACACATTAGGTAATTCATATGATGCGATAGATAACATTAATTATGTGATATCTATGGGTGAAGTTTTTGAAAATGTGTGGAGTTTTTATATAGATAGCCTTGGATATTTACCACCAGTACCAGATCAAATGATAGGTGGCTCTAATCTATATGATATATATCTACTTAATCTTCCGTCTGGCTATTTTGGAATAACATACACATCTGCCGCAGCCACTGAAAACCCAAGCTGCGCTAGTTTCATAAAAATGCGGAACTCATATAGTTCCTCCTTATTTAGTGATCATTCTGAGTTGGAGAATATACAAGTGACTGCAGTTCATGAATTTTTTCATGCAATACAGTTTAGCTATAATTGTTATGAAAAACTCTGGTTCATGGAAGCAACTGCAGTTTGGGCTGAAGATGAACTATATGATGATATAAATGACCACTACAGGTATATGCCAACATGGTTCTCTAACCCTGGAAAGCCTCTAAATTACACATACGGGATTCACATGTATGGGACATTTATATTTTTCCAATATATTGATGAACATTTAGGTGGGCCTCAAACAATAAAACAGTGCTGGGAAAAATCAAATGAAAACTCTACTTATATTGGTGATAATAGTTATCTTTCTATTGATGAGGCATTAAAAAACCAAAATTCAAGTTTAGATGATGCATATAATCGAATGAGAATCGCCAATAGAATTATGTCGTCAAACTTTAACGCAGGAATTTATAGATACGAAGAGGCAAATGATTATCCAGTTGAATTGCCTGAAATAAAAGAATTTATTAATTATGATTTGGGTGACTACAAAAGCTACACGAGCTCAGAATTAAATCTCTTCAGCACCCATTACATTGAGCTCTCTACAGATGTTCCAGTCGTTATATCTTTAAATAATGAATCAGGGCCAATCTCTGATTTATCATTATTCACTGTATTAAAATATGATGATATACCACGCTGGTCTGTGAGAAGCAATAATGAAATTAACATAGACCCTTTAGTCGGTGTTGATTACATATCAATAATAGTCTCAGCAACAGATGATATTGAAAAAAATTGGGATTATTCATTAACTATTAAGGATGGACATAGAGAAGATTTTACATTCTATGACCCATACCCTAACCCTGGAAGTTCAAAATATCCGATAAACATTGACCTCCAGGTTATTGAGCCACAAAATCTATTTATAAAAATTTTTGATGTTTTGGGCCAGCAGATCTGGTCTATGGATAAAAAAGTATCAGAAGCTGGCTTATTATCCGTAGCCTGGTCAGGGAAGAATCAAAATAAGAAAAATATATCCAGCGGAGTCTATTTCATATATGCGAAAGGTGAACATAATTCCTTCACCAAGAAAGTGACATTTATTAAATAATCAAATTTCTTTTAGCTCAATTTTTATATTTTGGATTATTCTTTTGTATTCTTTTTTATATTGAGTGTATAATATTTCAAAATCAGGCTTTTTTTCTCCTATTCCCTGTATATATACCCATCCCCCAATCTCACTTAATGCGATGCTATCTGACTTGGTTACGAAAGATTCAATATCATCAAGCCTTTTGTTAAATCTATTCATTCTCCTTGCTAATTTTCTTATATTTTTTTTATCATTTGAATTATCAAATATCATTTTGTTTAATTCAATTTCAAATTTGTTAATACTCTCCGCCAGTTCAGACCTTTGAAGAGATAATTGAAAGAAATCATTTTTCCATTGATTTGTTTTATCATTTATAAATACAATTTTTTTCCAATCTCGCATTAACCCCCTTCCAAGACCTTTTTTAGATTTTTCATATTCTGTTTTAGACTTTTCAAAATCATCAAATATAAAACCTATTTTCTGATCATATGTAGTTTGATCATCTATATTCGATTGTAAACTATCCGTTTCTGATGATTCTAAATCTTTAAAAATATCCTTAATTTGGTCTCTGTATCTTTTTACATCGTGTATGATATCAGTCATGGACTGAAAATTTTCATTGAGAATCTCGTAGACAGAAGGATTATTTATTAGATAATACCTTTTTTGTTTTTTAATTGGTTTTTGGAGTCTAGAAATTTCAGTCTCACTATCATCTATCCAGTCTATTACATTTAGAAGCTTTGCTTTTACTGAATAGATACTACTAGGTTTATTTATTTTCCGACCAAAACAGTCCAGACATATCAATAAAACTGAAAATAAAAATGTTACTCTACGCAAATAAACTAAACCATATTCTATCTATTTAATTTTCCATCTCTATCCAAAACTAGTAGATCATCAAACCCGCCTATAGTTCTCCCATCGATAACAATTTGAGGAACTGTTCTTCCCCCAGTTTTTTCAAAAAGATCATCTCTAGTCCATCCAATTTCTTCTATATCTACTTCTGTAAAATTAAGACCCCTACTATTTAATAATTGCTTTGCATTATTACACGGGCCACACCAACTTGTTGAGTAAACTGTTATTTTCATATTGTTTATCCATTTTTGAATTTATAATTATTTTAAAAATAAAATCTTTTGCATTTTTCTTTTAACATCTGATTCAGTAATGATAAAATAGGCACCAGAAGAAACTTGATGACCTATTTTATTTGTTCCATCCCAGGAAAATATATATTTCCCTGGATATAAAATACTGTTTTGAATAATTGATACCTCTTTTCCTAAAACATCAACAATAGAAATTTTTATTTTTTCTTGATTATACAAATCTAAATTAAAATTAATTTTAGGATTAAAAGGATTTGGATATCCACTGCTAATAGAAAAACTAATGGGCTTTATTTCTGAATCTATTGATAGAGGAGCAACATAATTTTCAGGTGCTTCAACTGTAAATCGAATCGCTCTTCCATCGGCTAATGTCGCTGCTCCAGGAGCATAAACATTATTAAATACATACTGAAGACCGTAATCTTTTTGAGGAGATTCTATACCTACGGTGCTATAATTTTTTGTTACATCTACATCTTCAATCTCTAAATATTGAAAGTCAATAACTCCATCACCTGTTCGAGTCGGCATTGCATTTTGATTATATAAAATTATCTCAAATGTTTCTTCAGTCTCTTCATCATACCCATTTAGTGCTCTAGACCATTCTATTATGAACCTACCGTTTGCTTCATCATACCAAGTGAAAATATTTATCCAGGTATCAATAACCCCATCCTGATCGGTGTCTATTGTCTCTAAATCATCAGAGAAAGCTGCTAGCAAAGCCTTGGGGCCTAAATACATGGGAATTGACATATTCCAAAAGTAATCGATGTAACATGGTACAAAAGAGGCCCAACCATTAGAGCTTATAGTCAAGCTCTCATAGAATTCCCCATGGTATTTAAAAGTAAAAGGTAGTTCTATGTCCACATGGTCATCATCATCCAATTGGTAATGTTCTCCATTTTCGCCACCATATGAAGGGTCAAGCTCAACCCAATCAAAAGTAGGACTCTGATCAAAACCTAAATCTGTATTATCATACGCCCAATAGCCATATTCATTAGGTGCAGTCGGCAGATTACTAGAAAAAGTTGATATATGCATTTCAACCTCTTGGCTGAAAAGAATGTGTCCACCTTTACTAAGTTTGATCAAAAATGTTATATCGCTTCCATATGCTACATCTCCAATGCTTATAGTATAATCCACATTAGAAGTTAGACTACTAAAAGGCAAAAGGGTTAGCACATTACCCGATGAGGAATGATCATACACTGTAGAGCCCTCAGATGATGCTGAAATACTTAAATCTAGATCACTAAAGATAGAGGGGGTATAATTAGATATATTTAAAATAGGCTCTATATCTGAGTTAGGGTTTACATCATTATCAAATGTTATATCAAAAATGGGATAATTAAGATCAATGACAAATTCACAAATTTTATTATCATTTTGGTCATCGAACTGCCCCTTAAGAGCCCCACCTGCCGCAGAAGAAAAAGGTGTGAACTCTAAATTGATTTCAAAAATTTCACCAGCAGCAATTGATGGAAGATCAACTGAAAATATATCGGGCTCAACGGCACCAGAAAAAGTAATAGTCCCAGTAAAGGCGTCAGTGGAGTTATCAGTGTTATTCTTTAATTCCATATTCAGGCTAACTAATTCTCCAATTGCAGGAAACTGATTATTTTCTGAACCTTGTATGTGATAGGTGTTTATTGAAAAAAGTGAAACACCCTCTTGGATTTCAAGACTCTTATGCCCTTGGATATATCCAGACTTATTAGCATAAACATCTAAAAAATTAGTATTAGAATGGTTTAGAGTTGCAATATAGCTTCCGATACTGTCTGTTAAACCTTTTGAAAGAATCTCACCATTACCCATAATACTGATAACCGCATTTGAAACTGGCTCATTGGAAAAATTGTTTAACGATATACTTATAAAACCATCCACCCTAGAAACACTAGAAACATTAATCTGGAACTGTTCTGGGGTATCTATGTAAACAGGAAGAGATGGGTCTCCAAGAATATTATATACGTGGGCATAAAATTCTTGGGCCTCTCCGGGGCCATTCTGAGCGGGGAACTCTTTGGTAAGACCGGATTGTCCTGCATACATTGCTGGACCAAGTTCAACAACATCATGGTTTAACATAGCATCATACATGTAGGCATTGATAACATTATTGTACTTTGTACTAGTGTGGAGGTCCGATGGGCCAACAAAACCGACTCCCCCTTTTGGAACTGTCGGAGTACCTCCCCTCAGTACTGCCTCAGCAAGACACGGATCAACATTATTTGCAAAATCATTGGAGTTGCACACATAGCTCATGAATACAGGCGTCAGCCATCCATTATTTAGATCGTTCACATCTTCAACATGAAACTCTGGAAAATGCCAACCATTGGCATCACCCCAGCCTCGATAATTTACAATTCCGACTCCATTATCAATTGAATTAATAATGTATGGGGCACCTTGCTGAACAGGAGGATAGAATACAGTGTCAACTTGGCTATAACCATATAATAAGAGCTCATCCCTAAGCCAATATGAGGTCCACTTCGGTGTGATTGGGATTGGATAAGTGTTCGCATAGTTTCCGGCTACGATCAATCCTCTATCTAGCCAATTAGGATCAAATGCAAGAGGATCACGAACATATCTAATCGTCTTTGAAATTATAACTGCTAGATCAGACAAAGAATCAATTGAAAATCGACCAATAAAAACATCTGGCACATTGTCTTCACCTAGAATATGAGTATACTTTTGGTCGGTTACATCATTTTCAGGTCCATAATAGAACGATGGAAATGCAGAAAATCCATCAACATCACCGATTAATAAAATATACTCAAGCATTGGATCCTCGCTTAGAAGATTTGTTATAGCTGATTTTATAGACTCAGCTGACTCTCCAGTTTGAGATAAAGTTAAAACATAGACGTCAAATCCCTGCGACTTTTTGAAAATAACGAATTCGTCTAAATAATTTGACACCCCATCAGGTGCAACAATTAAAAAACTTCCTCTCTGAGGGGTAAATTGAGATAGTAAAATATCGTAACTGTCGGTTACCATACTACTAAAAGCTAGAGGAACTGGATTTCCAATCAATTTCTCTTTTTCTTTGCCACGAAAATTTTTTCCATTAGCAGTAAGGAAAGAAAAGATAACTAAAAAAGGAATCAGTTTTTTAAGATAAAACATTTATCTACTACCTTCAATTTGGGGGTTTCAATTTTAATGAAAAACATTCCTGAGCCCATTGGGCGACCATTAAAATTTGTTAAATCAAGATCAACAAATCGTCTCCCGGGTGCAAGGTTACCAAGACGTATATTTTTGATTTCATGCCCAAGAAGATTATATATGCGAACACTGGTATCACCTCCAGGAAAGTTTTCAATATCTAATCTGAGCTTGCCACCCGAGGGATTAGGATATATCCCATTGATTGCCATCTGAATATTTGGGATACTATTTTTACTGTTATACGATACCCCGAGATACTGGTCATTAATTGAATAGAGTCCGATCTCTTGTATCTCCCAACCTCTATAGTTAACGGTTTGATCAGGAGCGAACTCAAGAAAAACCTTTATATTCGTAAAACCCGTATCTGAAACGGCAGTTACGAAATCATTTTCAAAAGAGCTTGACCAATTGGAACCAGTCCAAGATCTAGTAGCAAGTGTATTACCTACAACATCTAAAATAGATACACTTACAGTATCATGGTCCCACTCTGTTTCATATTTATGTTTTATTGATAGAACAACCCTATTTGTTCCGCTAACTTCTAGAAGATTAGACTCCATCCACTGATTATTGTTTGATACAGAATCAGAATTGCTATAAAACATACCGCTTTGGGATC
Source organism: uncultured bacterium (assembly GCA_964343085.1). GTDB lineage: Bacteria > Fidelibacterota > Marinisomatia > Marinisomatales > UBA1611 > CAZLPW01. The sequence goes on from CAYFIF010000002.1 coordinate 12,908, forward strand.
TTAGCACCATTCCATTCATCGACCAATCACCCTGGCTCTGTTGCCATGGCAACTGATCACTTAGTAGAATCAGATTCCCGTTTTGATAGGGGATAAAAAGATTAATATCTTCAGATAAATATATTGTCTTTTCCCATGGAATATTCCCATCCGAAAAGGGTATGGAAATAGTATACTCTCCCTCGCCTAGCTCAAATACATTATTACCATCAGAAAGTTGGATTGGCTTTTTTCCAAAATCGTTTACTAAAAATCCATCTATGGGCCCTGATAAAGATGCGCCATTTACTAGAGATAGCGTAAGTAATTTTATCTCAGACTCTTCTAGATAAATATCTCGGTTTGTTATACTACTATTATTTGCTATTACAGAAATTTGCTTAGGTAAATATCCCTCCGCCTTAACCAACAAATTATACGTACCAACCTCTAGCACTCGTCTATATCTTCCAAATTCATTTGTCAAACGAGGCTTTAAAACCGATCCACTATTCTCCAACAATTCTACTGTGGCACCTTCAATCGGTAGACCATTGGCACCATATACAATTCCAGTAATCTGAGCAGCATCAGCATAATAACCGATCGCACGATCCATAAGATAGACCATTGCCGGTTTTGTTCTGTTGATAGTATTCTCAATGAGTACACTATCTGGTTGGAGATTGGCCGTCCCACACTCAACCAAGTACTGAAAACATCCTGTCTCCCTATAAAACCAGTCATGTAGCTTCCCATTTCTAGAACCACTGTAAACAGATAGATATGTACTACTACCATCCTCTGTCTCAATCAATCCAGAAAAATAATCACTAATTTTTTTCATAATCCCAATGTCAGGTGATTCTTTTTCCTCTTCCCATTTCCATGAGGTGAAAACTTTTTCGGATAAATTCCCAGATCTAGAACTATGCCAAACAATTGAAAATAAAAAATCGTTTTCTAGTGCAAGATCTCGAATCGCAATTGATTCATTTTCCGAAAAAGGTTCTGTCCCCTTATAGTAATCATAGTGAGAAGCATATGCTGAGTTATCAGGCTCAAGGAAAGTATCTCCGAATACCCAATTAAAATCAAAATTTCTGTTTAAATCTACACCATCAATGTCATTCCCTATTGAAGGGTCATAATCGAACATAGAATTAGGGAATGGACCATCAGGAGAAAGATCCCGTTTATTTTTTCTGTAACTCACATCTGCTCCACTATGCACAACGTTTAAACCATCAGGATTAGCGGTAGGTATAAGCCAAATATCAAGATTCTCTTTCAAAATATTCATGTGCGTATATATAGTGGGGTCAGGAAATAAAAGATCATCCATCAGCCTTAGTACAACCTCTATACCAAGAATCTCTTCGGCATGCACCTGACCAATAAAGAGGACCCTTGGTTCATCCTCTTTAATATTAACATTATCTGAAATATTTACAGCAATTATTGGAATATTCTCCTGAGTGGAATAACCTATTGTATCAAGTAAAAACCAATTTTCTAATTCAGGTAGATTATCCAATGAATCATAGATTGCATAGATCTCTTGAGTAGTATGATAGCGACTATCTAAAGCCTGAGAAAAAAGAGCACCGGAAAAAATTAATGCAATAAAAATATTCATGCTTTACTTTAAATATGTTATCTTACCTGCTTTTATTACATTAGATGACTCGAATTGGAAAAAATATATTCCACTTGGAGACTGTTTCCCGTTGAGCCCTACCCCATTCCAAGAAACCCTTTGCATTCCACCAAATCCAGGAATAATAAATCGGCTAAAGACCAACCTGCCATTAATATCAAATAACCTAAATTCTAACTCCTTCCCTTCTGCAATAGTGTAATCAAAATTAACTTTACCATTGAAAGGATTTGGATATGCAGGATGAAGATGAAAACCATTAGGCAGCGGATTCTCCTCATTATTGGGCGCCGATGATAATAGCTCAGCTTTCATCATAGTTTTTCCATAGTAATTAGCGAGATCCTCCTTCCCAGAGCTTCTGTAATCAATCCAATCTAAGAAAAATTCATCTTGAACATGCTTTGTTACATTTACATTCTCCTGCTTATGATATGCTACGCACACAGGGATCCCATTTGCCTCAGTGGTCATGCCCTGATTTATAACATAGCCAGATCCATACAGATCAACGCCATTGATTAATAACGGATCATCATTATAGTATCCTCTCTCATCTTCCCATACTACAAAAAATTCGCTTTCCTGAACTGACACCACAAGCGGATTATATTGGTCAGTAGTATCTGATGAGAATTCAATAATATCCTCTTCCATTAAACCATTATTCAAGTCAACCAGTTTTCCAAAAATTTCAAAATCCAAACCATTCCTATAATCTTCCCATGCGATTAAACCATGAGAACCAGATTCATTGAAATCAAAAGAAATATTACCTTGGTCATTATCTGCATCAGTCACCACAGTTCCTCCTAAAGGCCATAGTGTATTTCCATCAAAGTCAATGAACTGAGCATAAATATCTGCAAAATTGCCATCCTGAACCCAAACAGCCAAGATGCCTGAATCACTTGCAGCTTTGACTTCTAGGTGACGAGAGTTATATGATGGATTACTCAGATTATTCCCATTAGGGTTCCATCCTATTTCGATATTTCCATCGATATCAATCTTTGAATACATAAGCTTTGCCGCAGGCCAAGCATCCTCCAACCAAAAAATCATAAATTTATTATCCTCAGCTGGGATAACCCCCATGATATAGTCGTCCCCGTTTGAGTCAACAATCTCTTTCCCATTAAGATCAAGAGTCGCTTCTCCGTTTTCATTGAGCCTTTGAAAAAAGATATCATAATTAAATCCTCGACTCTCTGACCAAAAACAACCTACACCCTGGCCAATCGCAAAAAGCTGTGCTTTCCGCATATCAAATACCGGAGAAAGGGCAACACCTTCAGGGTCCCACAGGTTATTTAGTTGGTCATCAAGTTTGTTAATTCGAATAAATTTTGGAGCAGATGAACCATCAAACGTACCTAAGTAAATATTTTGACTATTTCGGGCAGATACTGGCAAAGAAAAATCTGTTTCTGATGATGAATTATCTCCATATGTTAATTGCTGACCACCAACAAATTGATTCTCCAAGTTGGTTATTCTTGTACCAAATATCTTTTTTGATGAACGATTATCCTCCCAAATCAAAAAGAAGTCTTCATCCATAATTCTAAATGATTTTGAGTAGTTAACATCTCCATCTAGCCCAGACATGGCCATCATTCCATTGCCTGTCCATTCAGGAACATAGCTTTGATTTAATTTTTGAATCAACAGGTCGATACTGCCACTTCCTTTATCCGCATAAATGATATACAACCCTTCTGAGGTATTCCCACTTATGATTGGCGCAAACTGATAGCCTGGTGATCCAGATACCTCAAGAGGAGACTCTAATGCATAACTTCCGTCTGAATTAATTTTCTGGTATAGAATATCAACCTCAGGAAAAATGCCTCTCTCCCAAACGACACTTAAACCACCATCCATATCAGAACTAAAACGAGCGCTAAAATCTATTCCCTGCACTGGATCTAACATCACACCATCAGCCCAAAAAACATCACCACCTGTGCCGACCTTTTGAAAATACTGGTCACCATTAATCGGATCATTCCTTAAATCTTTCCAGTTTACAAAAACACTCCCATCATAACTTCTTTTTACCCTAGGAGCAGTCTGGATAGCATCATACGAGGAAATAGGATTTGGATCTGAAAAAACTAGGCCCTGTTCATCTACAAAGTTATAAAAAATTTTTGAACTTTCATCACCCTGCTTCCAACATATAAATGAGACATCATTATTTACAAATGTGGCACGTGGATTTAGATCTTGTTCAAATGAATTAGATACTTGCAAACCATTTTCCAAAAATAAATTCGACATACTTAAGTCTAATCGCTGGCAATAAATATCAGCATTTGCTCCATCTCGAAAATCAGCCCAAGCTATAAATGCATCATTGTTTCCTGCATACTCAATTGTTTTAGCATTCTGATTACCTCCTTCGATTACTATAGGAACACCAGAACCTGGAGATATAATCTCATGGTCAAAAGAAACATGGGTTCCATAAATATCATCATCCACACCCCCACGCTTATCCTGCCAGACAATATACGCCCCTCCAAGGCTATCGGTGCACATATTTATCGTGATCTGTTTTCCCTCGATCTGAGCAAGAGCTATACCGTTCGGGTCGAGCAATCTATTCCCATCACTATCTAAATGTTGTAAGAAGATGTCACCCTCAGCATCAAATCTATAATCAACCCAAGCTATAAATACACCACCGCTTCCATCTGTTATTGAAACAGGGTCCTCCTGCCTACCAGGAAGATCCGTAACTATGGCACCATTTTGGCCCCAAACCATTTCACCATTTTGGTTCACCTTGTGGGAAAAAATATTTCTCATCCCAAATCGAGTATCTGACCATGTGAAAACCACCTCTCCCTCATTTCCCGGAGACACAGTCCTGTACCACTCTATATGGACACCCTGTCGTATCGGAGCGCCACCATCAGCATCGAACCCAATAGCGAATATCACAGAAATAAAAAATAAAGTTGACAAAACTTTTTTCATTAATGTTCCTTTTAAAAATTAATCGTTAATATTTGTATACCTTCTCTTGAACAAACCAATAATTTATTACCCCAAAATTTAGTTTTGTAACTATACCCTATGGAAAATATTCCTCGCTCAATGGGAGAACTTGGATCTGAAATATCATAAAGAGCAATCCCCCTTGAACCAAGAGATAGAGCAGCAATATTCTCCCTCACAGAAATATGGTCTACTGTAAGATCCTTAGCAAATCTGTTTAAACTAATATTATCATCTGAGAAACTATTTTTTGGTATATAATATGCACCAGCATCATCACAGGCTACATAAACCCCATCACCATAGAGAACAACTTTTTCTGCATTACCTTCAGTATCGATCCTATTTACTAGCATCGGCTCTGATCCTAGGGAATCAATACTATACAGCTCAACACCCATCTGGTCTACAGCCATTACTATATAGCCATAACCATCAGAATCGATACCCAATGGTTTCCCAGGAGTATAGATCTCACCACCTCCTTCAATCACCCATGAAATCAATTCAATTCCAAATACATTTGAACTATCTCGATTAAAAAAACCCCACTTCATTCCATCATCATTATCAGCAGTAAACATTATAAATTGCCCCAAAATGGTAGGGTAAAAAATAAAATCTTTTGTTTTTGCACTCATTATTGGTGGGCTCCTATATACAAGACTGTCTCCAATATCATAGTGAAATATTTTTACATCTTTATTTGACTCAGAAACAAAAATTAATTTGTTCACACTGTCTCTACCAATAATCGCGAGATCATCAAACTCAAGAAATTCACCTGCTTCTGTATATCCGTAGTAATCGTTTATGATAGACCGAGAACTTAAATCCCAGACCTGCAAACCTGACTGACCAGCAGCAATAAACGCTATCCCATTTTCAATATCGACATCTCTGGCAAAGCCATTAGTCTCAATTATGTCTTCAACACTGACAGACCATAGATGCTCGGTATTTGGTTTAGTACAAGAGACAATTAAAATAAAAAAAGCAGTGATAATGCTGCGTCCTTTAATAGCGATCATAAATTAAATCCCATTCAATATTTAACCAGAACTGTAGTTGTTTAAAACTTTTCAAATCTTTAACCCAGCCATATGCTGAATCTGTATGCCGTTTGCGGTATCTGCCTGAGAAAGTTACTGATACATTCTCATTGATGCTCTTCTTCAGCCATAAATCATACTTTGAATCTATGTGCCCACGTCCACTATGTAGTGGATCATCAGGGTCTTCGGCATCATATGACCTATACTCTGCCCTGATTGAAAATCCTGATTCATTAAAGATAAAGACATTTGATTTTATGCTCAATGGTAAATACCATTCTACTGTTTCATAAGAACGCTGGAAATTGCTAGGCCTATACTTACCCTCGTTATAATTATCAACCGCCTTTCCACGATCAACTTGCAGAGAGACTGAACCAATTTTTTTGATTTTTTTGGTTAATTTAATACGAAAATAGTAAACATCAAGGTCAAACTCTGTAAATGGTTTATCATAGTATCTCTGTAAATAGCCAGCTGAGAGGTTGGCCCAGTTTCTGCGGTTAATTCTTTTGGTTAGTGTAAACCTCTGATTTCGATCAGTGAAAAAGCATGGAGACATTTTAATTGGACTGATATCACGGTCAATATAGTGCCTTAAATAAAAACTATTTAGGTTACGTAGAACGTAGCGAATACTATTATAGCTGCCCCATTTAAATATTATATCAGCACCTCCTGACCAATACTTTTTATTCGGATTGTTTTGATAGTCAGACCAAAAATAATTCCCACGAAGTAACAAATCTTTTTTCCCATTGCTCCAGATGGATTTTTCTCCTTTTAGACCAATCCTATACACAAAACTGTCAAAGGTTTCTGCTCCACCCATAATAGCCTCCTCAGAAGCTGCACGACTCGTCTCATTAGAAGAAAAACGCATTACATTACTATCATAACCAGTATTGAAGTGCAAAGAATATTCTATTGGCGTTCTGCAGATGACTGAACATGAAACAAAAATAAAAAAAATTACTACCCTATTTAAAAATTTCATTTATATACAATATAACGTGTTAAAACCGTCTTTCCCTTATCTGGTATTTCAATAGTATAGGTGTGCTCGCCTTTATTCACTGGAATTTCACATGACCTCCACTTACCAGGCACAACCTCAGGTTTGTTTAGTACTTGAGAAACAGATGACCTCTCTGTATTAAAATAGTAGGTACCAACTACTTTTGCACCTTCCCTGACACGAATACGGTATGATTCCTCAGGTCCCATAGAATCAGTAAACTCTAACCTACTCAGAATTCTTAAAGTATTGGATCCGCGCGCCTGAATTTGAAGATCATAATTTGAATTACACTCAAAATAATCAATTTTCTTTTTATTAGTTAAAATTGAAACCGCATTCTGATGGATCATTGGTACTAAAATCTTTTTGCTTTTTCCTACTGACTCAAACTCTTTGGCAATAAGACGAACCAAAACAGGGTATTTATTTTCATTATCACCTAAAACCTCTATCTGGTGATTCCCTTTATCAAGATTGATAAAATAATTTCCTGAATAGGTGTATCTATGTTTTGGATGCTGTACAGATCTGACCCTATTCTGGACCTTGTATCTGTGATTAATATTGATAGTATCCTTTTGATCTAAGACTACCTTATATCCAAACCTATGGCTCTTTTTTTTCTTTTTTAATACAGGATATCTAGCGATGAATTCTAATCTCATTGGTCCGTTTAAACTATAGACTATACCCTCCTCTCTAACAGGGTAATAGATCCTTCTTTTTGATGCTACCAACAGTATCTCTTTTTCTTCACCATTCGCGGAAGGCTTAAGTAATTTTCCACTGACTGGAGAAATTAAACCAAAGCATAAAACTAACTTAATGATACTATAATAAACTGTCTGGCTCATGCTGAACTAAATGCTCCTTAATTTTTTTCTTACTCTGTATTCCAACAACTATTACACTTCCTGCAACAATCAATAAACAAAAAGCCGAAACTATGACATTATACTTCTCATCTGCATACAAACTCCCAATTCCCACAGGAGAGACGGGGATAGGGGCAAAAGGCATTTTAAAAGACTCAACCAATGGTCTGATATTTAATATGTGGAGAGCAAGAACATCCTCACTGACAAATTTTGCTAGGACACCTTCTATTCCACCAGGCCTCTTTATGGAAACTATATTTTCTCTGCTTATTATGCCTGGAGGAAGCAGTTTAAGATTGAAGCTTGTGCCCAAACTTGCGACTCCTCCACCCACATTAATAAAGCCATCATATTTACCAATTTTTCGCACAGATGAAAATAGTTTCATTCTGTGTTCAATATTTTTTGATAGCGAACCCTTGTTTATCAATGGAATACCATGGAAATCTATGTTGTCTGTTATTATTTTTCTTCCTGCTGGAGAGAGTAGGCGTCCCATATCATTCCTTCCTCCAATAGAAGCCGAAATACTATGGGCAGATATAAAGCCCTCAGCGTATAAGATCTTCTCCATGTCTAGCCAAGTAAAATCAACTTGATTAGCACCCCATTGTGATGCCCCAAGACTGGAGATTATAACTGGGTAAATATCCATTGCCTTACATGCCGTCAAAACGGCCATATTTGCCCCGGGCATAGAACCAGTGAGTAATACCGCAACTGTATCACCCTTAGCTAAATTCATTTGAAATAAGAGGTCTACAACTATAGCCGAAAAATTAGGATCTAAAGTAGTCAGCTTAGAGTCCAGGTCTCCTTCATCAGTCGTAATTTGGCTGTATGCTGTTCCAACTAAGCCGGTTTCGTTTGGATCGTTCTCGATATCAACAAAAATACTTTTTTCCATCCTATTATTTTTTAATGTACTCATAGCTTTTTGCATTAGTTCTGCTGCACGAACTTTGATGTCGTAAGATGGAGAGACTGATATTGTTCTAGTATTAATAGCCACTATAAAACATAATAAAGCAATAATTGATAATATAAAAAGAGTTGACGTCTTTTGAATCGCAGGGATAAAAGGTTGTTTTTTATAATTATTCAAATAAAACTCCTTGAAATAATATCATAATTATAAGCTTTACCAAAACAGCAGTAATAATCACAACTGAGATGGTGCGAATGACTCCCTGCCTATCCATCCAGTTTGCAATTAAGCCTGGAATGATATTCCCAATAACCTCCAGATTCCCTAATTCAATTGAATAAAATGAAAAATTTCTGGAAATAAAGCCAAATATAAATCCAAGTATTAGAGCTAAAACTATTCTGCGTTTCCCATATAAAAACATATAATTACTTAGCATCTGAATTATTAGATAAACGATAATAGCAACTAAAAAAGTGATAATAACTTGTGATGGACTATGCAGATATAGGGATATATATCCAGGAACTATTATGCCTCCCGCTGTAACACCAAATAACTCTGATAAAATCAAACTAAGAAAGATTCCTAGCCCTATACTAATCTCAGACACTTTTTCTGGACTCCGAAATGAGGTTCAGAATTTTTTGACCATCTCCAACTTGATTGCCGATTGCATAAACCAATGAATCACTAGGAAGACTCAGTATACTCCCAACAATATTTTCTAAATCTTGGGCTAAACTAAAAGTATTTATAGTGGTTTCCGGAGAAGAATAGCTCGCATTATTAATTATCTGATCAACCTTGTCTGCACGCACAAAAAAATAATCCGGTTTAATCTCCTGTAGTGCCAACTCGATCATCTGTCTTGTTCGAACTGGTCTATCTTCTCTTGAATTAAAAAAAACGCAAGTCCCACCTTTGGCTGGATAACGATCTAAAATAAATTTCCAAATCTGCAGAGTTGAAACAGGATCATTTGCTGCCATCCCATTAATGAACTGGATTTTCCTATCATTTTTAAATAACATCCAAGAGACCAAAGCGCCTAAGTCTGGTTTAACTTTTTGCATACCCTCTATAGCAATGTTTCTTTTAATACCGACCTGCTCACAAACCTCTAAAGCTACTGAAATATTTGAAGGATGCTCTATATAAGAAAACTTCCTCAGCTCCTCTTTCTTTACAGAATTATCACTAGGACGTATATATTCCGTTCCGTTATTTTTTGATACTTCCTTTATCAGGCTTGATTTCTCATCTTCACCGCTTACAAGAACACCATTTATCGGAATTGTATTACACAAACTAAGTGCAACATCTGTATCTGTAGGCCCCATTTCTTCAAGATGATCCGGCCTAGCATTAGTAATAACTCCAATATGAGACCGCACCATCTGATGCTCAGATATCCACTGATACTGTGGCTGCACTGCCATACATTCAATAACAACTGCCTCGGATTTCTCTTTAGAAAAATAGCTTAATAATCTAACCTGCTCTCCTATTGAAGGAAGGCGCAGTCGGTGGATAATACGATCTTTACCATTTGGATCAATGATTCTAGGCGCTGTGCCAGTGGTCTTAGCAAAGGTCCGAATTCCACCCTCTCTAAGTCCAGCAGCAATTAGACGAGTGACGCTTGACTTGCCTCTGGTACCATTTACGTGTATTCTGATAGGAATAGTTAAAATAGCTTTCTGGTGTGAATAAAACTCAATAATGCCTATTGAGACTAGGAGTAACGCTATTGTTATCAGTATAAATAGAGGTGAGATGAGCATTTAAATAAAAAAACACCCATTTACAAATTAAACTCAAACTGCATCTTATTTATTTTAGTAGCTACCACTCCATCACAGATTGAATAAGCATTATCATATCCATGATATTAACCATTCCATCATTATTTGCATCTGCAAGAAACGGATTTAGATTGTCACTATTTCCTAATATATAATCAATAAGTGAAAGAATATCAAAAACATTTAAACTCCCATCCAAATTAAGATCTCCGTCCAAACGGATATCACTTCCTCGAGTTGTAATTAAAAGGGCTGTGCCATCCTCAATCTCCATCGCAGCAGGGTGATAGCTATTGTGAAAGGTATACTGAAGACCTACAGTCATTGTATGATCTTCGATCCCAACAGTGCAGTAGGCCCCATGAACCTGACTCCAACTATATTCTCCATATGAGGTATTATTAAAGTCTTCATATTGCATTAATATTTCACCATCACCCGTTGGTGTCAAATAATAATCAGGGTCGTGCAAAACTACCTGAAAATTTTCAGTAGAATTGTTCTGATAGGTTCTAACACGCGACCATTGTACATAAAACTTCTTATTTTGCTGATCATACCATGTATAGACCCGGCCGCCATTGGTCAACTTTAGATCATCCCAGAATACAGCAATCATCGGACTAGGACCTCCGACACCCGGGAGTTCATAATTTCTGAAAGATTCCATATCAGTCTCTCCCATAGATATCCATCCATTAGAGCATATACTTAACTGATCATAATCAATCCCATACATTCTAAAGGTAAAGGGCAAATCAATAGTTTCAACGTCATCACCATTATTACCATTATCAGATAAGGAACTTAGGTAACTCCCATCACCTCCATAACGATCATCAATCTCTATCCAATTATATGAAGGAGATAGCACATAGCCAATATCTCCGCTATCGTATATATAATATCCATGTGAATCCGGACCTACAGGATCATTAACAGTTGGAATGCCTATTTGAAGCTGCATGATTGAGTTCGATACATAACCATCGCTTGTAGATATATTAAGGATCACTGTCGCGGTTGCTCCGGGTATAGTCTCTTCCAAAGCACTAACGCGAAATAAATCATCATTATTTAACATTGTGCCCCCAGCATCGATACCCTGCCATGTTCCGTGAGCATCAATTATTTCTATGAAAGGAGATGGGCTAGTAATGGTTCCGATGATTACTTGTGAAGATACGGTGCCTGTATTCTCGATTTGGATTTTAAAAGAGGACTCTTGCCCAGGAGTTAAAACGTTATCAATCGACCCAATAACTTCAAACCCACTAGTGATTAACTTAGTTCCAGAAGAATAAAGAGGTAAAATACTAGTACCATTAAGACCTCCGGCAACATTAATTTTCAAGGTGAATCCCAGATTGCTCTGATCAGGCAGCCCCTCAGCAACCGAAAAAACAAAAGGATCTACAGGAAACACAGACTCATTACTTGGAATGTTGCCATAGGAAACAATCGAATCAATAATCGTAATACCAGGATTATCAGTCTTCAATACAAGAACAACATTTTCTGCATAATCGCTTCCATAATTTTTAATAGCAGGGAAAATCTCAACGACCTCACCTCCATTCACAGCACCATCGTTATTTCCATATGAACTACCCTCGGCATCATCATCTAACAATATCATTTCCTCAGAATTTAAATGGACAGAAACGCCTGGGTCATAAATCTGAAATGAACTCTGATATGGGTAGTGGTTGTGCTTCGTAACTGTGACCAAGACCTCACCAGTTCCAGAAAAACTCATGGGAATCCTAGCAAATCCATCTGAGGCAGTGTATACAGATTCGGAAATATCATCTTCATTAAGAATAGTCACCCAGGCATTTTCCACTGGATTACCATCACTGGTAACAGTGACATCAATATAGTTTGTTCCTATTGTTGCGGAGAATAGATGAGAGGCATTCAATTGTTTTGGAAAAGCACTCCACATCTGAAGTGAAGCATCTCCGATTAGGTTATTCCAATGAGTAAAAATATTTGGGAAATCATTTGGATTAGTTGGATAATTCTGGTGGAGCATCATTTTTCCGTACATTAACGCGCCTCCGGCAGATGTAATTCCCTCAATCAGACCACCAAAATAGAATCCCATATCAACAACATTATTAAACATTGTGTGAGTGCCTAATGTTGCCGTACCTATACAAACTACAGACCCCTTAGGATTAGAAGCAGTACCTGCCCGCGTGAAATCTTCCATTAAAGACTCTCCACTAGCAAAAGAGCCGGTCCCGCAAGTAATAACAGTAGCAACGGGAAGCATAAACCCATTTGAAGTATTATTTACGTCATTAGATTCAAAACCACTGACACCGTAATATCCTCGATAATTAAAAAAGGAAATGCCCTCAGAAATTCCTGATGTCATCTGATTAGCAAACGATCCGCTGTAGATAGTATTTACATCATCAAATCCAACAAGGTCAAGTATCTCATGAATGTGTTCATTTGTAATTACACAAGAGATGCCTGATGTGCTAGCATCACCAGTCAAGCAGGCTCTAGTAAACCAATTTTCTCCCATATAAGGGGATGACTCATAGTTCAAAAGTTTACTAATCTGAGTGGTTAAATGCGATTGTGTATCAAAAGAGATCCTACCCAAAAACACTTCAGGATATTGATCATTCCCCTCTAACAAAGAATATGGATGATCACCTTCACCATAGTAACCACTCCATGTCTCATTCCATGTAGGTATATCATAACTCCCTTCTGCATCCCCAATTATAGTAACATATTCTGGTGGATTATCCCAGGTTTCATAAGCATTTTCAATATAATTTTTTAAATTATTTTTATTATTTACAACATTAGAGGAAGAAATATAATTAACCTCATACCCTACTCTCCTTTTCCAGTCAAAAAGTTCTTCAACAACTCCAAGCAGATTACCAATATTGCTAGGTAGTACATATAGTATAGACGGTTTCTGATATTCGTAAACATCTCTATTAATCATATCATAGTTAACAACAAGAGACTCATAGAACGGTTCAAAGACTCTTGATCTTTTTGAAGGTGTAAAGGGTTGGGCAATGTCACCATATTCAATCAGTTCAACATCCAGCTGATTTATAACAGTAAGTTCTTTATTCAAAGCATCATATTGAAAAGGAGTCACAGTAACCTGAACCACCACAATATCTCTCATTATTATAGGATCAGAAACGATTGCAAGTTCATTAGGATATAATTGGTGCTCAAAAGAATTAGTCAAATTAATTTTTTCAACTGACCCTTCTTGATCATCCCATGTCACTAAAGATCCAAGCTCAACATTGCTAATTGTTTCTTTATCAATTACATTTACGCTTACATTATATTTTTTCCCAGGTTGAACAGCAAAATAGGTACTTGTAGAAGGTAAAAAAGGCTCTCCAGGCGAAGATAACGAACCCGAATTCTCCATCTCTGGCTTATGAAATGAAACCCCATCTTTGGTAATTTCCTTTAACTGAAAGCCTGGATTATTAAAAGTTATTTTCTTCCCTGAACTACCCTCAGAAATTAGAAAACCATTAAAAACTTTGGGGCTTTCAGAGCTCATACCAATCAAAATGGCAAACGAAAATAAAAATGTTAAGATTACTCTCATATTATAAGTTCATACATTTAACCTAAAAATGCTAATTGAAATAACCCCGGATAGTAAAAACTAACTATGTATAAACCAATACCAGAAACAGATAGAAAAGGTGCAAATGGGAGCGCTCTGTTTGTATCAAAACCTTTAAAAATAGATATCGTAATCCAAGCTAGTAAACTCAGTAAGGATGCCATAAAAAGAGTGAGCCCCATACGCAAAGGCCCTAGCCAAATTCCAAGAATTATCCCAAGCTGTAGATCTCCATATCCCATCCCTTGGCGCTTAGTTATTAAATAGGTCATTCCCATAATTAATCCAGGGATACCTGCTCCTACGAATATACCCCAAAGAGCACTAGACCAGGTTATGTATCCAAGCAGAATGGAAACCATTAAAACAAATAGGCTATCAAGTATAAATAGAAGAGGAATCTGCATCGTGAATAGATCCACAATAGCTATAGCACATAGGGTTGAAGATATAAGAGAAAAAATAATGGCATCAGGAAGATTAAGAGTACTAAATGACCAAGTGAAAAATATACCACAAAAAATTTCTAAAACAGGGTTAGACTTTTCCAGATTGAATTCATCTACCTCTAACCAGTTTATCGCATGTTTAATAATATGACCCCATACAAGTCCAATAAATAACGCTAAAATTGCAATCATTTATTTTTATAAACCTGATTGCAATGCAGAGCCCAAATGAAAAACCGGTAGATAAGTTAGGACAACCATAAGAGCAATAACTCCTCCTACCATCAAAATTAAAAGAGGTTCTATAAGAGTTGTCATTCTATCGACTAGTGCATTCACTTGTTTTTGATAGTAATCGGATGCTCTATCTAAAAGTGTATCTAACTCTCCTGTATCTTCTCCAGTAGCTGATAACTGAAGCAGAATTGACGGGAAAATCTCTGTCCTCCTTAGTGCTGTAGATATGTTATACCCGTCTCTTATAAAATTCGATGCATCTTCTACTGCCTTAGCGTAGACCTTATTATCAACAACTTTCTTTAATAGTTCAGTTGACTCAAGGACAGGGACACCCGCACCAAGAAGGATGCCAAAGGTTTTACAAAACTTATTCAAAATAGATTGATCGATAAGTGCACCAAATACAGGTATCTTAAGTAAGAACGAATCAACAGCATATCCACCTCTCTGAGTTTTTGAAACTAACCACAAAATAAATGATACCAGAGTAAATAAAAAAATCATCAACCCAGCATTTTGACTAAACCAATGACTAAACTCCATCAAACTTCTTGTAGCAGTTGGAAGACCCGCACCTAATTGAGCATAAACATCAGAAAACTTAGGAATAATCCACATAAACATTGCGGACAGCATAAGTCCAAGAAATACAACCATAAATACAGGATAGTTCATAGCAGACTTAACTTTCCTTCTCGTATCATCTAAACTCTCTAAGTAGGTAGCTAGCTGATCAAGAATCTCATTCAGATTACCACTTACTTCCCCTGCTTTTGTCATTGCAACGAAGAGACTATTAAAGACACCTGGATGCCTTGACAAAGACTCAGACAAATTCAGACCTTTTCGAATATTATCCGCTACACTGTTCAAAATTTTCTTAAATTTTTTATGTTTTTCTTCTGCTGCAAGACTCTGTATCGCTCTTTCTAGGGTCAGACCAGCTGAAAACATAGTCGCTAATTGCCTTGTAAAAAAAACAATATTAGATAGTGGTACTCTATTTTTGATTTTTTCAATCGATAATTGAATTTCATCCAAAAAAGGACCCAGAAAGTCAAAAGTCTCATCTGCCTCCTTGAGGCTAATAATCATTTGACCGCCAGAGGTTAATTTTTCTACGGCAATATCTAAGGAGTCGGCTCTAATCTCACCTTCTTTCCTCTGCCCCTCTTGATCTTTCGTTAGATAGTGAAATACAGCCACTATAAATCCTCAACCGTAGAACGTAAAATTTCTTCTACAGACGTGGTGCCATCTAAAACCCGCTCTATTCCAGCCTCACGAAGGGTTACCATACCGTTTTTAAGTGCTTGTTCTCTTATTTTATCCTCGTTAGCACTATCATAAACAAGCCCTCTTAACTCTCGAGCCATTGGGATCATTTCAAAAATTGCAGTTCGTCCTCTGTACCCCGTATTCCTACAGTCACCACAACCTTTTCCTTTCCACAAGTGACCTTTCACACGCTTTGAATCTAAATTTATAAGATTTAATTCCTCATTAGTTGGCTTGTATTCTTCTTTACATTTTTCACATATTTTCCTAACCAATCTTTGAGCCATTACAAGATTTAAACATGAACCTACTAAGAAAGGCGCGATCCCAATATCTAATAATCTAGTGATTGTTCCTGGAGCATCATTGGCATGAACAGTAGAAAAAACTAAGTGACCGGTTAAAGCAAACTTTACAGCAATATCAGCGGTCTCTTCATCTCTAATTTCACCAATCAACAAAACGTCCGGATCCTGCCTAAGTATTGATCTAAGTGAGCCGCCAAAAGTGAGACCGATATCCTCAAATACCTGGACCTGATTTATTCCATCGAGCTGATACTCTACGGGATCCTCTACCGTAGTAATATTCGTTCTCTCATCTTTTATCTCTTTGAGAGATGCATAAAGTGAAGTTGATTTACCTGAACCAGTAGGTCCTGATACAACCACAAGACCATATGGCTGATTGATAACTTTTTTAAAAATAAATAAATTGTCTTTGGGAAAGCCGAGTGATGATAAATTAAAATCGAAACCTGTTTTATCCAAAAGACGCATCACTATTTTTTCACCGTAAACAGTGGGCAATATTGAAACACGGACATCAATTTCTTTACCCGGTGCCTTAATGGAAAATCTCCCATCTTGGGGGAGTCTTTTTTCAGCAATATTTAGCTTTGATAATATTTTTATTCTAGTTGACAAACCACTAAGGGAGGAATGCGGAGGTGTCATAATTATTTGTAAGACACCATCGATTCGAATTCTAACGGTCACCTGTTTCTCTTGAGGTTCCAGGTGAATATCTGTTGCCCTTTCTTTTATCGCTTCTTGTAGGATAAGATTAACCAATTTTACAATGGGTGCATCTTCCTCTGATGCCTTATCTGGCGATAGATCAACTATTTCTTCTGAACCTTCTTCACCAGACACCACCGTAATTCCAGATATTGCTTCGTCAACCTCAGCCGTTTTTTGGATTTCACCATAGACTTTTTCCATTGCTTTTTCAAGTAATTCTGGTCCAGCAACTAAAATTTCTGAATTAAGCCCCGTCAGCCTTTTTATAGAATCGACCACTACTAAATCCTCGGGATCTTCCATCGCAACCAAAAGAGTGTCTCCTTTCTTACTAACAGCAAGGACACGATTTGTACGGGCAAAATCTTCAGGTATCATAGCTGCAATATTAGAGTCTGCCTCAAGCAAAATAAAGTTATCTGCTTTTTTATAGCCTAACTGCATGGAATAAACATTCATCAAGTCATCTTCATCAATTATAGCCATGCCAATTAAAGTTTGGCCAAGTTTTTCCTTGGTGTTTTTTTGCTGAGCTAGTGCCTCATTCAACTGACTCTCGGATATTTTTCCTTGGTGAATTAGTATCTCACCTATCCTTGAAAATTGAGGGTTAAATTGTTTTTCCATAGTAATTTATAATTTTTATTTAAAGTTTTATCTCAACCCTGGACAGCCTTGATCTGTTGGTGAACGAACTAATTGAATATCGAGGGGGTCACTTGCAGTGATCTCAGGAATTAATAACGTCGCATTAATAGTTGCCGTAAAATCTTCAAAAGTACATATACCTGTTTCATCATCAGTGCTTTGCCAAATACATAACTCTCTAGGGAAGGTAGCCAAAATCTTAGCCTGACCATTTTCATCGGTTTTAACTATAGGTTCACAACCGATCATATGGTATCCATTCCACTCGCCATCCTTTTCGCCCTGGTCAAATGTATTGTTAATTCCATCAACCCCATAGTCTAGAAAATTTTCAGAAAATTCAGAAACATCCCATGTCCCATCTGAAGTTGTATCTATTGCATCATGATCATTATTATAGGTTCCCCAATCCGGTGTCGAAGGATCATCATCAATTCCATAGTCTCTCCAGGTAAAACATCCATCACCTTCGCCTAAATCAAAAGTCCCATTTATCGTATCAATACCAAAGTCAAAGTAAGTCTCGTAAGCAACTTCACCCCAACTTGAAACTCCAATACCATTGAATGCTATAGGAGCATCTGAAACTGGATTACCATAAAAATCAATAACAATTGCCGTTATTTCTGCTACAGCTTCAGTTGTTGCCATGGGTAAGGTATAGTCCCAATACTGAAAACTTGAAAGAAGAGTTATCTGTCCCGGAACAAAAAATAAAGTAGCATCTCCCTCATCTTCATTGATTAAAGCAGAGATTGTATCTCCATTTGCTCCAAAAGTAAGAGCCCTCACTCTTCCAATATCACCGATTGCATCTGTAGAGTATGTAATTTGAGAGAAAGCTACTCCAGAAAAGCTGTCACCATTAAGATTCTCATTATTAGTAAAGCTTACACCCTCTACGAAGGCGTCCAGTACAGTGTCTGGTGGTATTGGATCAATAGACCAGTAAATGTAGGTAGAATCTTCAACTGGGTTATACCAAATATCAGATACAATTGCTGCACACTGGGTACGATAAAATCCACCTCCAATTGTTTCAGTCGCCTGAGGATCATATTCAGCCTCAATATGATAGGGCGCGCCTGATGAAATAATAACTGGAACAGCCGTACTCTCAAGCTGATTTCCAGTAGTATCACAAATTGTAGAAGCTATAACACGAACAGGACCAGGCTCTATGCCACTGTTAATAGAAACTCTAGCAACACCATTTACCGATTGAACCGTCGTATCAGTTACTCCTGGAAGTTCAAGATATGATTCGCTAAGAACTGGTTCCAGTCTAAACCTTACGTTAACTGGAGTGGGTATAAGGTTCCCGTTATCATCAAAAATTTTGGCTTGGATATCTGTGGACTCAATACCACCACCATCACGGACAACAATCTGGCTTGGATTGGATGAGGGAATCTCAATATAAGCGCATGAACCTACGGCACTCTCAGTTCCTATAATAATCTGCTTTGAAACCTTGACGCTATCACTAATAGCAGGATGAAAAAACTGCACGTTGACCGTACCAGGACCAACATTTTCATCAAAACCATAGGAAACAAAATTTGTTTCAATCTGGCCTGAATTATTTGTAACGCACGAGTCAACGCAATCGAGCTGACCCTGGTCAGAACTGAGTAATAGATTAACACCTCTAAGTTTATCTCCATATTTATTTTCTAATAAAACAGTAAATGGCGTTGTACCTCCCAAAGCGACCTGATCCTCTGAGGTAATATTTAACTCGTAAGGCCAGACCTGTGAAGTATCATTGTATACAGAAAATTCAACATTATCTATGATATCCTCAGTATAGGTTACAGTAACAATCGCACCTGAATTACTAGCGGTGATTATTTGGGACTGGTTTTCTTTAGGTGTAAATCTAACATATGCATACCCGTTCCCGCCTAAATCAGGATATCCATATTCCTTAAAATTTGGGACATACTTAGTTGTCGGATCATTCGTATCAAACTCTCCTTCAACTCCACTAACTGAGAACTGTAGAGTTTTCCCGTTTACCCCTTCTCCATCTCCATTTAGCAAACGCGCTATAATAATAGCACTAGTCTGAGGGTTAGATAGAACCTCACCAACGACTGTAGGGTTCGATGATGGGCCCGATATGTATCTAGTAACAAGGACTAAAGAACCTGATTCAGCACTGGCGGTGCTATCAGGTATACGATCATCGCAAGAAACATAAATTGAAACCAAAATCAAAGATAAAAGGGCAAAATAAATTTTGTAATTGTTTTTCATAGCTACTTACCTCCTCCTAGAGATGAGTTAGGAATCATAACTCCTGCCTCATATTCTTTCATATCTTTTGATTTATCAATACCCGTATACGCATCAACCACAATCTTGGGAGTTATCTGTACGATTAAATTTGTTTTTCTTTCAACCAAATTATCGCTAGTAAAAACTTTTTTCCCAATAAATGGAATCCTATGTAAAAATGGAAATTTATAAACTGTTCTCTTCTTATCATTACTGATCAAGCCTCCAATTATGATAGATTCTCCGTTTTTGACACGAATTGTCGTCGAAGATGTTCTACTTTTTACTCTTGGTATATTATTGTCTGGGCCGATAAACTCAAAAATTGTTGAAACCTCAGGCTCAACTTTTACTGTTATATAACCATCGGTATTAACGGTAGGTAAAATATTAAGTTTGATTCCGACTTCTTCTCTCTGCACCTGAACCTGGCCACCTACACCGCCTGAACTGAGGATATAAGGAACTATATCAACTAGTTTAATATTAGCCTCTCTTCCATTGATAGTGGTTAACCGCGAGTTTGCTAAAACCTCTGCCTTGTTATCTTTCATTAGCAAGTTAAGAGTAAGGTCAAAGGCAGTTAATTGTCTACTAAAGTATTTTGGAAAGAAACCGGTCTTATCTTTTTTATTGCTAAGCCTATTGAATGGCATCGATAATGGCTTTGTCCCTAGCTCACCATCAGCAGGAACGACCGATCCTTCACCTTCCGTTACTTCTTCACCATTTTCGCCCAGAATAGTGGTGAATTGTGAGAGCCTATTCCAGTCAATCCCTAGTTGTTCTTCAGCGTCTGCTGCGACTTCAATCAATCTGGTCTCCAGCATAATCTGTATGGCCGGAACATCAATCTCTTCTACAACCTCTAAAATTTCAGCAATCTTTTTTGGTGAAGCATTAACAAGTAGCCTATTTCCAGATATATCTACCTGAATCTGGTTAGATATATCTTGGAGCATCATCTTTACATCCTCAGCACTTGCATATTTAAGAGTTACAACATAGGATGTAACTCCGACTTCTTCCTTAAGTTTTTTAGGATCAGCAATGAGAAACGAATTACCAACTATTTCATAACTTAGACCCACAGCACGGACAACAAGATTTATCGCTTGCTCTATTGGCACCTTATCAAGATGAATAGAAATTTTATCTTGCCTGTTTACATTAGGGTCAGTAACAATATTGTATCCGCTCTCACGTGCAAGAATTGCTAAAATGCCTGGCAAAAATGCATCCTCAGCATGAAGCGTGATTAGGGATTCTTCTTCAACTTGTTCCAAGTTTCCCTGACCAAGCAGCGGGACCGAGTGAAGAAGAAAAAGCAGGATAAAATATTTTGTTTTTTTAATTAAGTTCATTTGGTTTTCCTATAAACTAGTCAGAGTGAGCTATCAGCTTTATTACGCAAGATAGAAATAATGTGAGAACTGTTTTGATCTAAGTATTGTTGAAAATTTTTCTGACCAACCTCATTGTAAGTCTTTTCAAATATCGCTTTATCAATCTCTGTATTTGACTTGAGCAAAACTTTTAACTCATTAAAAGTCATAAGACCCGGACTTCCATTCACAGCAGGTTTTGGAAATCCAAGCAAAGACTGCATCTCATGTTTCCAACTAGGATAACTAACCACTTTCTTGGGTTTTTTATCTTCTTGGATTTTACTTTTAATTTGCCTAGACACAATATCCTGAGTCTTTGATAAGTCATCAGGACTATTTTTTTCGATTGGAATATTAATTATTTCATTGCTTGTTTTAGAATTTTGCTTTGATGGCAATATCCCGTAAACCTCTACGGGTTTTTTGAATTTTTTCACTTTAGCAACCGTAATATCCTCATCAAAGAATGCAGCAACAGGTTTATTTTGATTAGGGGATTTTTTGTTTTTCTCTTCAACAGCATCGTTAAACATATTTTCTACAAGAGATTTTGGTTGAATAGCATCTATTTTATCGGCAACATCTTCGATATTATCTATTTCTTCAACTTTCATATTTGGTGGTAGATCGCTAGGGGGATTTACTTTAATTATTCTTTTATTATCTAGAGGGTTATATTTTTTTTCTGGCAAAATTTTTGATAAAAGGGGTTTTAAATTTTTCGGTTTATTTTCGTTGGTATTTTGATTAAGTAGATTTTCCAATCTTTTCTTATTTTTTGAATAAGAAAAATTGTTTAACTCTTTTGGACTGGAGTCTGATTGTCCGGGAGCGGGGTAAGATATAATCCTATCTTCATTCTTAATAACAACACGATCCTGATCGATCAAAAGAATTTCGCCAATGTTTTCAATTTTCTCACCAGCGATTACCCCAAATACTTTTCCCCTGTAGTCAATCTGAGCTTGAAAATTATTATTCCTCTGATAAATCAATGCAACCCTTATAGCACTCCGGTTTCTTCTTGCTCTCCTTCCAGTACCATCCGCAAGACTCAGTACATTGGTAAGCATCATTGGCTCTTTATCAATCATAAAACGATATAAATTCCTATCTTCTAATCTGTTTTCAAGAAACCCGATTACATTTTCTAACTCTTCATCGGTTCCAAATTTTATATTTTTTGATCTACTATTAATTTTCGCATATTTTTTATTCATAGGCAGAAGCTTAAAGCCGGAAGCAATTAGGGAAAAAATTGCAATCCCAACAACTAAATTCCAGACTGTCTTTGAACGCTCGCTCACGATGATAAAGCCTTCGACTTAGATTTAACCAGTGTTATAGTAGCCAAATTAATTAAAAACTCCTGATATATTAGTTCTTCCTCAGTAGCATTTGCCTTAATCCGCTCAATACCATTTTTCACTTCGTATTCATCTATTGTAATTAACCTTGGAGACCTCTCTATTTCCGATAGAAATTTTCCAAATTCATCAAAAGTACATCTTATAGTTACGATATAGGGCGACTTAAAATAGCCGCCCTTTTTTATACGTTGTTTAGGTTTGATATTTAATAATTCAATATTTAATTCATCCATCATATCTGTTAGACTATTTAAAAAAGGCATGCTCGCGTCTTCAGCTAGGGAGTCCATCTGTGAAAGCGCAAGATTCTCTTGAAAAAGAGTAAAAACCCTGTCTAGTTGACTAGCAAGTATTTGAGCGCTAATCAAATTTTCATTTAACTCAGTCTGCTCATCTTCAAGTAATCTTATTTGAAATGGCTTATCACCAACTAGGATAGATGCACCAGTCCAATAACTAATAGTTAATATTATTAGTACAATAAAAAGATACATATTTCGTTTTTCTGCCATAAATATTTAAGAGCTTCTATTTCTATAGTTCTTTTTTACAGCAGCCTGAATCTCAAAACGAATTATTTCTTGTCCTCTGACAGAAATTCTATCATAATCTTCAAGCTTTATCCTGTTAAAATTGTCTGAAAATTCTTTGTTTATTTTTAGTGTCTGCAGATATTCATCAATGATTTCAAAATCTTTTCTATCTTCAAATGTAAGAGCGACACCATTAATAAACATTTTCTGGCGCTTAAACCTGAGACCGGTTATTGCCATATCATCCGGAGTCATTTTACCTAATAACTCCAAATTTTTTGCCCATAAAAATCTTTCGTGCTCTAGATCAGCAAAACTTAAAATATCATCTTTTGATAAATTTTTACCTCGAGACTGAAGCTGCTGAATTTCCTGTTTTAACCTCGAAATTTCTGTCTTTTTTTGATTGATGATATTATTGTATCCTGAGTTAATCATTAGCACACGCACATTTATACCAACAAAAATAATAACCAATAGAAAAAATACTGCCCATCTGCTCCTCTCTCTTGAACGCTCAAGCCTTGTCTCAGCACTCTCTTCTTTATTTAAGTTTATAACAATGTATGTGTTAGCCATCAGATAAACCACCTCTAATTGCAAGCCCTAGTGCGACGGCATATTGAGATACATTTGAAATTGAAATTGAATCATCAAGAGTCAAGTTTTCAAATGGATTAAACAAATCTGTTTCAATATTAAGTTTTTCATTTACAAATTCTTTTAGACCTGGAGTTGATCCAGAACCACCGGACAGAAAAATTTTTAGAAAAAAACTTTGTCCTGTTTGTTTCGCATAGAAACGTAATGAACGACGTACATCTTCAATCAAGTTATCATATGAGGTCCTCTCAGAGACTTGAACATTTTCATTGTCTCCAATTATTTCCTCCTCTTTCAAAACAGATAGTCCTTCACGGTAAAGTAAATCCTGGGCCTCTGTATAAGATATATTTTTTTTATCTGATACCTCTTTAACAAAATCATGACCACCAATAGGCAGATCTCTAGTAAAAAATTCCTGATTATTACCAAAAACAATTAAACTTGAAGAGACCGCGCCGATATCAATAACAACAGCTAAACCATCATCGGGCATATCCTTAATAAAATTAAAACCATTACTAATTGCGATAGGATTCATATCCACAACCCCAGGCTTTAATCCACACTCTTTTAATAACTCAAGATGGGTTTTAATAACTCCTTTGGTACAGGCCACAAGGCAAACATCTATTTTGTCAACTTCTTTACTATTTGATCCGATTATCTGGTAATCAATTACCGCATCTGTACCATCCATAGGAATATGTTTTCTAGCTTCAAAGGTCATAGCAGATTCCAATTCATCTGTAGGCATATCTAAAGTAGTTATCTGTTTTACACTAGCGGAAGAACCGTTAATCCCCGATATAACTGTTTTTATTTTTCTAGGATTGAGATCTTGTTGCCTAAAAAGTTCTTTAACTGCCATAACCCAATGAGGTCGATCAACTTTTTCAGGATCAAATGCAGAATTGGGTTCAGGAACAAGACGCGAACCAGCATCAAGAATTTTATAACCATCTCTAGTCTTATCAACCGCAACCATTTTAATATATTGGCGACCAATGTCCAGTCCAAGATACATAATTATTTTACCATTTTAGTTATTATCTAATTCTCCGTAGGAGGCCATCTTAAGTATTACAGAATTATTGGTACTTTGAAGGTCAGGAAAGTAAGGAGGAGGCCGAAGTTTTAGATTCCAATCATAGTTATAATTCTTATCATATCCCACACCGGGAGAGACATTGTATGGACCAGGATAATTCCTTTTCATATATCCTCTTTTAAACTGAGTCACAGATCCCCAAAGATTAACCGTGCCTCTGATATCATTCCCCCCAGTATAAATGCCACTAACACCATCAGACCTATAATAATTTCTGTGACCACCTCTGCCATCTGCTATAATACCATAGCCCAAACCATCATTCCAATCGTGATAGCCGAGCAATGTATTTTGCCAATAGTGAGATATAAAACCGCCATTCATTGCTAATATAGCAGCGTTAATATTTATATTTGATCCATATTGACGACCTCGAGCACCGTTGGGCCTTGTATTTGCTAGAATAACACTACCACCAGAAACTAGCCCAAGAACGTTATCCGTTCCTCCATCTTCAGGATGAATCACCGCGCCACTTCCATATGAATCTAAATATACCACATCGTCAATTAGCCAAATATTGCCCCAGACCCTATCTATTTTATCATTGTCATCATGACGTCTATACTCCGTAAAATCATCTGTGACAATAGTATATTGTCCATCAACGATACCTCTTACTAAAACTTGCCCCCCCTTTACATATAATATTTGAGGACTGGATCCTTTAGCAAAAAAGGTTTTGCTCATATAAACATACTCGCTATCATAAATAATGTCTGGACAGGTAAAAATATCACAATTTGATCCAGCTATTCCGGCTGCATTCCAATACTCAAAATCAAAGTGCTGTATTCTACCAGCTTCACAATAACTTGTTAAATTATCTAAATGATCATGGTAGTATTGGAAATTATTCCACTCTACATCCGACGCAAGACCTGTTGGTGCACTTGTATTAATGAATTTTACGATTTCATCATGGGAGAACCCCTCTTCAAGAGAACCAAAATAATTTAGTGTCCCATCCTGAATACTAACTAATATACGATCATCGCCAACTGGAATTACACTATTTGCGCTAAATGTTAATACCCTTGAACCATCATTATTTTCTATCCTAATTATATCACCAACCTCAGTCACGGCAATAATTTCATCCTGAACATTATTCCCGGAAGCATCCAGAGCACTTAGTATTATAAAATTATCCTCATAACCAACACCTGGGATGAAAACATTTGAAGGACCAAGGTGTAATGAGGAAGTATTTGTATTTACGCCAGTGTTTTCTGCATCCCAAACATAATCAAACTCTGCAGGTGGACTACCCACTGGTGGTATCAAGTACCACCACTGGGCTACCCAATATCCACCAGGAACAAAATTAATTTCAGTCATAACAAGGGTATCTTTTTTCCCTGTTCTAAATATCATATCATCTGCCTCAAATATTCTGGTCGCATTTGCCTTCGCAACCTCGGCAGAATTATCAGGAGGAAAAATAATTGCATCAACTGTATCCAAAATAGAGACCGTTTCACCTCCAACATCTTCCTCAAACACACCTTCATCGCACGCTCCCCAGCTTCCGATACCTCCTCCTTCATCTACTGCCTCGCTAGTTATTGTAACAGAACCAGAAAAATCGGGGCAGCCATAGTTACTAAAAACAATATCACCATTTGTATGTACTTTCCCCTCTAATTGATCATTAGCCCCAAAATTAACCGTCCCAGTATTACCTGGCCCAATAGGAGCTTCTTGATCAGTGAAGTACATAAACTCTTCAAATCCCTGTGGTACCATTGATGTATAGACTGTTCTCTCTACCTCTATCTGATTACCTGATGTAGTCTTATACTCCGCAACACCCGTTGACCTAACTATGTACTGCTTTCGGGTTGAATTTGGAAGAAGCTCAGTCCATGCATGGATATCTTTATATTTTCCAACAGGGTTCCCTGATTCATCCTGACCAAAGTTAATTCCCTCTGAATAGAGAGTTGTATCTCCTGTGATCTGAGGTAAAATAACAACGCCAACATCATTTAACCCTGCCTCGGCAGAATAAAGGGCTCTCCATTCTGCGTATCTATATTTTTCCATAACCGCCTGACTAAAGGTGTTTTTCAAATAGGCAACCGTAAAACTCATACTTACCATTGTAAATAAAACGGCTAACGGAGCTGTACTCCCATCTATGGAATTTCTAAACAGTTTCATCATCTCCAGAAACAGAATTGGTTACTTTCTTTTGGATATAGGCGGTACCAAGAAATATTGATCTGTAGAAATAATGGTCTTCCTCAACAGCGTTTGCCTCATCCATAACATCTGAAACCATGGTAAGGGTAAGCTCAACATGCAAGAAGGATTCTTTAAACTCAGCCAATCCAGGTCTATTGTCTGGTTCGTTTGTTACCCTAAAATCTTTTACGTAAATCTGTCTTTGCTGGTTGCTCCTGTAAATTCCTCGGCTAGGAAATTTCAAAACACCATTCAGCGGCACATCGTTGTTGAACTCAATTCCATCATTTGCCCTGCAGGAAATAACCAACTCTGGACTTATGTCAGTATAAAACTTATATAATTTTATCCGCGCAAACCCATTCAGTCCATCTATAGCAATTTTTTGCGTAAGCTGCATTTCTCTGGATATTTCTCTCATAATGCTGTTGCCATAGTTTCTTAAATCTTGGCGAACAGTATCAGTCTGATAGTGAAGCATTACAGCCTGAGCTGCACTAGTCATACCTAGCCCTATTACTCCAGATACAACAATAACAGCTGCAAGCTCAACAAGAGTCATCCCTTTAAACGATTTTTTACTTAATCTGTAAATCATAGCTCAAAAACACTCATAACCGTTGCTAGTTTTCTTTCTTTTACAACATTCCCTGAATATCTACTCGGTGGTGAAGCAAGATAATCTGTCCACTCAATCCTGCATTCAAGTGAATATCGCTTAAAATCTGTGGTTCCATGTTGAGTATCTCGATCAAGTTTGTTTATATCATAATAAAGATTTGCCTTCACTTTGTATTTTGATTGAGCATTACCAAATAAATATATTTCATCTCCATCCCCATCTCCGGCCATTTCTGAGGGAGATATCGCACCATCAGCGATACGACCTTTCCAATACTCCATGTAATTAAGCAACTCTTCGGTAGCACGCTCCTTTACCTCAAGCGCATGTAACTCGCTTCTAGCGTGAACAACTCCCATTAATAGACCTACAGCCGCAATAGATATAATTACTGTAGCTGTCATAACCTCGATAAAACCAATACCTGAATAAGTTTTTTTAAACATTACAACACTTTCTGAGAAAATAGCTTTGGGTTATCAGCAATTGCCTGTGCAACTTTACGCTCGATCTTTCCCTGTGATACTAGCCGCTGGAGGTCTTGATCGAGAGATTGCATACCTTCGACCCCTCCAGACTGAATGATTGAAGGAATCTGATATATCCGATCTTCCCTGATGAGGTTTCGGATCGCGGTGTTTGCTATCATTACCTCACACGCTGGAGCGCGACCTTTTCCATCCTTCGTAGGTAATAACTTTTGCGCAATTACAGCCTCAAGACTCTCAGATAGCATTGAACGAATTTGTCCTTTTTGGCCAGAAGGAAAAATATCAATAATACGATCAATGGTTTTTACCGCACTTGAAGTATGGAGTGTTGATAAAACCAAATGCCCTGTTTCTGCAGCCGTCAGCGCAAGTGAGATTGTTTCAAGATCTCGCATCTCACCTACCAAGATTACATCCGGATCCTCCCTTAACGCAGACCGCATCGCATTTGCAAAACTGTTTGTATTTACCCCAAGCTCTCTTTGGTTGATAAGGCTTTCTTTTGTATGATGAAAATACTCTACTGGATCTTCAATAGTGATAATATGACATTTCCTATTAATATTAATATGGTCAACCATTGCAGCAAGAGTTGTACTCTTTCCGGAGCCCGTAGGTCCCGTGAGAAGAACTAAACCTCTATCCAACAGAGATAGAGACTGAAGAACGGGCGGAGTACCTAGCTCATCAAAATTTTTTACTACCTCAGGAATCGTTCTAAATACACCAGCTGTTCCTTTGATTTGAAGAAAAAAATTAACTCGAAACCTTCCCTTACCCTCGAGCTTAGCAGAAAAATCAATCTCCTTTCTTTCTCGAAATTTTTCAATCTGCTCTTGATTCATTACCTGGGGTACAATTGAGTCCATTTCCTCTTTAGATAATGGATCCATATTTAATGGTTTCATTGTACCATTAATACGAACCATAGGTATTGAACCTACACTAAGATGTAAATCAGATGCTCCACTTTCTAGTGAATATTCTAATAGCTTATTTATTTCCAACTTGGACTACTCTTCTTCTGATGAACCATATCCAGTAAACTTTCCTATATCCGCATCATAAACAACCTGATGACCGGCGCCACCTGACATTTCTTCGGTACTTGTGGCAGTAATCCGACCGCCCTGATCACTCAGCTGGACATCAAAAGACCATTTCATCTTGGTTGATCTGCTGACATCGAGATGTCCCGACCTTTCAAGCTCTTCAACATCACTAGGCCAGATACCCCTCGTCTGATAGTACATCTTCGCAGCATTTTGAACGTTCGACATTACGGTGCGAGCCTCAGATGCGTAGGAACTTTGAACATATTTTAAATAAATCGGCAAAGCGATAGCAGCGAGAATAGCAACAATAACTACCACAACCATAATTTCTATCATTGTAAATCCGGATTTATTTTTTTTTAAACGAACCATTATTAACTCCTTAAATTCAATTAAATCAATGCCTTATCAAATTTTTTAATTAATATTTTAATTTAGAATTTTTCTAACCACTCCCTTTATAAAATAAAAACGATTTAGGCAATGGTTTTACTCACAGAAATAAGTATTATTTCAGATAGAGTATTTTTTCTTTTTGAGTGAAAGATTCCGCATCAAAATATACAAAATATACACCATTGGAAACTTCCATCCCTAAATTATCTTTTGCATTCCATAGCCGAG
>CAYFIF010000003.1:0-35276 GCA_964343085.1 uncultured bacterium
TCTAACGAGCATATCGCCTAAACCTAAAATACCAAGTCCAACTCGCCTATCATTAGTTGCATTTTGTTTCTGATCTGGTAATGCATGCCGATCCATATTATAATCAATTACATTATCAAGAAAACGTGTTCCAATTGCGACAGTTTCCTTGAAATCTTCTATGTTGAAATTCCCTTTTTCATCAACAAACCTTTCAAGGTTTACTGCGCCTAAATTACAACATCCACCATCAGGCAGTGGTTGTTCGGCACAAGGATTAGTTGAGACCAATGGTGAACAATATTCTGCATTATGATAATCAGTCATTGTATCCCAAAAAAGAAGCCCTGGTTCTGCGCTTGCGTGAGCATGTTCAATAATTTTATTCCATAAGTTTTTAGCATTAACTGTTTTATATAATTTATTATCATATTTCAATTCAAAATCTGAATTTGTTTTTACTGCATTCATGAATTCATGTGTTAATAGGACAGATATATTCGAATACTTGACCATATCTACATCACCTGTTTTAATAGAAATAAATTTTTCTATGTCGGGGTGGTCAATTCTTAAGGTTTGCATATTTGCACCCCTTCTACCATGCTGTGCGATGGTGTTTGTATTCTCACTGAAAAGATTCATAAACCCAGTTGGTCCGCAGGATTCACCACCTGTACCGTTTATTGCTTCTCCAGCGGGTCTTAATACTGATAGATCGTGACCGCAGCCGCCGCCGAATTTATATGTGAGAGCTTCATTTATTATTGTTTCATAAATTGATTTAACTGAATCATTTTTTACTGCAACTACATAACAATTGTTTAATGTTGTGGTAATATCTTCTCTCCCTGCGCCATGCATTATACGGCCACCTGGAACAAATTTGTAATCTTCTAAGATTTGAAAGAATTTTTTCTCCCATTCATTTTTTAGTGATTTTGTTTTTTCTACTGATGCTATTGCGTGAGCTTGCCTTTGCCATAATTCCCATGGATGTTTTTCCCATGGTGCTAGGTATTTATTTTCTAAAACGTCTGATCCTAGATTATCATTCTTGTAATATTTTTCAATTTTATACTTTTCAGGGAGTTTTATTTCATTCAGTAACTCTTGCTTCTTATTTGGTTTATGATTTGGGGGATCAACTTTCTGTATGGTAGTTTGGTCTAAGGATAGGTCCAGTTCGATAGCTTCTGCCATTTGTACTCCTCATTTTTGGTTTGGTATGTGGGACATTGATACATCGCGCACAACATCCATTTGATATAAGGATAAATTCGCAATAAATGAAATTACAATTTCTTGCTTGGTTGGCTAGATTGAATATAGAAACTGAATTTTTTATAACACAAGAAGTAAAATAATTTTTTTGGCTATTTTTGTGATTTGTGTTTTCATTACTATGAATTTGTTTAGTGAAATATTAAAATAATACCACCCAGGATTGGAATTAAATTGAATAATTATTTTAAAAATACAATAAATTTATTGCCCATAAGGATAATTATGGTGTTATTAACTATTTCTATATCAACAGTTTTGTCTAAAAATATGAAACAAGAAATTGTTAGGAATAAATTAGGAATAAAAAAAACACTTATCTATACGGATGAAGGTATAAATGGCATAAATATTAAAAAAAAAATAACATATTTTGATGATGGTTTAAAATACTCTTACTATTCATATAAAAATAATGTTAGACATGGAAAATATGGTCAATGGTCGAAAAAGATTGAAATAATGCCAAGTGGAGAAATAAAACAAATGCATTTTTTATCGCAAAGAGGATATTACAAAAATGGCAAGCTAGAGGGCTTATCTAAATCCTATTATTCAAACGGACAAGTTTTTTGGAATGGGTCATATAAAAATGGCAATGTAGAAGGGGCGGTGATCGAATACCATATGAATGGTAAAATTCATCGAAAACTTAATTATGTAAATGGGGATAAACATGGAGTTTATCTTTCATTTTTTAAAACCGGTTCTCCAGAACTCGAAGGAGAATATTACCATGGTATACGAATTGGCAATTGGAAATTTTTTAATTCTGACTCAAGTATTGTAGAAGAAATCAAATACAATGATGGAATCGCTTGGGAAGGGACATATACCATATGGGATACGAATAGAGTCGAAATAACTTGTTCTGGTGATTTAGCTACACCTGTCCTAGTCTACAATAAAGGGAACTTATCTAAGGCATACAGAGATGAAAACCTAGATATAAAATTTTGCAATTAATAAATTCACAGATTTATGAACTCAATTTTAGACCAAAACTCTATTTGATCTAATAGATGATTAGAATATTTATATATCCGTTTGTAAATAATTTAAATGACCTTGAAAAAGATAACTATATTTCTTTTTTAAGGAAGCTGATTTTATCATTAGGGTTGTTTAGATCTGATATTTTTTGGTACATAGTTGTACCTAAATTTTCAACAGATAAGATGCGTCTAACGAAACAAATAAAAAAAATGTTCCGTTTGAGTAATCTAAAACAAATTACACTTCTGGCAAATAAGAATTATCATATTCAGACTAAATTGAACTATTCAGAAATGAAAAAAATTTCTTGGAGAGACTATAGTATTGATATTGTAATAACAAACTTACCTGAACAAAATATATATCTGAAAAAATATTTTTCAAAATTCACAAATATTAATCCAAAGTTTATTTCTTTTTCTCATTGGGATGATTTTGGAGTTGGCTTCAAAGGAAAAGAGACACTATTAATAAATCTTATTAGTTATCTTGTAATGGACGTTTGTTATTTTAATACAGCTACGGAGAAAGATGTCCTAATTGAAAAAGCAGTTAAGACTTTTAATGTTAATACAGTGAGAAAATTAAATGAATTGATAAAAGTTTTTAAATATCCATCGCTACCCGTACTTCCAGAAGTTCATTCTGATTTTGATTCAAGCCCACTAAGAATTATCGTTTTTAATCATAAACCTAATACGGAAAAAAGCTTTCCGTTGTTCTGTGCATCTATAGAAGAACTCTGGATGAAAAGGAAAGATTTTCGAGTCTGGGTACCTTATTATCAAAAACGTAGAATTCCTTTTGAATGGATGATCACTGATATTCCAAAAGAGAGTACCGATGATTATTACTACGGTTTAAAAAGATGTTACGTTGGGGTCTCACCTAGAAGTATTCAAACCAATTGGAAAGTATCTACTGTAGATGGCATGCTATGTGGCCTCCCATATATACTGTACGATTCTGATTATTACCAGCCTTTGAATCCAAGTGCTGATAAGTATAAGAATCGTAGACAATTAAATAAACATCTAGAGTTTTATTTAGATAACTTAGAATATCGGAATGATAAAGCCAAAGAAGCACTTTCATATGTACACCAAAACTATTTTCTTTATTCTGTAACCGGTGACATAAGTAATCAAATCAGCACATTATATAAAAACCAAAAAAAGATAATTTCTTCAAAGGCTAGAGAGTTAGCTGAATTGATAAAAAAAGAAAAACGCATTAGCCAAAGGGATCTACTTAGAAGAATGGTTTGGGGTGCAGAAACTAAATTTAATGAGTACAGAAGCTACTTACTTTCAGATAAAAACATTGTTGAAGAAAAAGACCATTGGAAATCAATATACCTAAAAGGATAAATTGTTTTATGATAAGGTTAAAATAAAATGGAGAAATTAAAAGTAAATGTAAACGGTGAAAAAGCCTTGATTAAATCATCAGGGGATACTCCTTTGTTATGGGTTTTAAGAGATGAATTAAAATTAACAGGCACTAAATTTGGATGCGGACGCGGACTCTGCGGTTCTTGTACCGTTCATTTGAATGGAGTAGAGACTAGATCATGCCAAATCTCAATTGATAGTTTAGAAGAGGATGATAAAATAACAACGATTGAGGGCTTATCGTTAGATGGAGATCACCCTGTTCAAAAAGCATGGATAGAACATGATGTACCTCAATGCGGATATTGCCAATCGGGACAAATAATGACAGCGGCTGCTTTTTTAGAAAGAAATAAAAATCCCAATGATCAAGAAATTGATGATATAATGAAAATGAATATATGTAGATGTGGAACATATCAAAGAATTCGAAAAGCAATTCACGCATCATCTAAGAAGATGAATAATAATGACTAAAAACGAATTTTCCCGAAGAGATTTTTTAAAGGTTGGTTCTTTGCTAGGATCTGGATTAGCTATTGGTTTTTATCTTCCCTTTGGAAATAAACTGATGGGAATCCAAAAAGTTAGTTTTGAGCCTAACGCATTCATTAATGTTTTTCCAGATGATAGAATTATTATATCTGTTGCAAAAGCTGAAATGGGTCAAGGTGTATGGACTTCATTGCCTATGTTAATAGCAGAAGAGATGGATGCAGATTGGTCTAAAATCAAAATAATACAAAGTAGCGATTCCAGTTTTATAGGGACCGGAGGTAGTGGTTCTATTAGCAGGTATGGGTGGAAAAAAATGAGAAAAGCTGGTGCAATAGCAAGATATATGTTAGTGGAGGCTGCATCATTGAAATGGAAGGTAAGTCCTTTAGAGTGTGATGTTAAACAAAATTTAGTTTATCACAAACCAAGTGGTAGAAGACAATCTTTTGGTTCACTAACAAAATCTGCATCTAAATTAAAAATACCTAAAAAAGTACAACTAAAGAATCCTAAGGATTATACACTAGTTGGATTTGATACTTTAAGAAAGGATTCCTTTTCTAAATCAAATGGTACAGCTCAGTATTCCATGGATATAAATATAGATGGAATGGTATTCGCTATGGTTAAGAGGCCCTCTAGTTTTGGCGCGGAGTATATCAGTTCAAATCTAGAAGAAATAAAAAAGCAACCGGGTATAATAGATGTCGTATTAATACCAAGAGGTGTTGCAGTAGTTGGGGAAAATACATGGAGTGTGATTAAAGCTAAAAAGAATCTTAAAGTAGAGTGGAGCAAAAAGAATCCTATAAATAATGATAGCGAAGTTTATTCTACATATATGGAAAAATTAATTTTAGAAAAAGCAGACGTTGCAAAAAAGAAAGGAAAACCAAAAAAAATATCAAAGGAAGGTAATAATATCTTCAAAGCAAAATATTCTTTACCTTTTCAGGCACATGCTGCAATGGAACCCTGTAACTGTGTAGTGAATGTAAAAAATGATTCCTGTGAAATTTGGGCTGGAACGCAAAATCCTAAAAATGCTATAGATCGTGCTTCTAAGATTACTGGTTTAGATAAGAAAAAAATAAAAATAAATGTTACTTTTCTAGGTGGAGGTTTTGGAAGGAAATCATTCAATGATTTTATTGATGAAGGATTATATATTTCACAAAAGCTCAAAATGCCCACTAAAATCATTTGGGATAGAGAGGATGATACTAAGCATGGATTTTATAGACCCTCTAGCATCCATTATTTAGAAGGCTCAATTAAGGATGAAAGTATAAATTTATGGAAGCATAAGATTGTATCTCCGGATGCAGCAGCTCAACAAATGGTTTATCAGTATGGAGCTTCTTTACCAGGTTTAGCTAGAGGAATAATGAGTTTAGATTTTGTAAAGAAAAAAATGTCTTTTATTGCAGAAGGTGCCAAGAATATTAAATATAATTTTCCTAATATGCTTATCGAGACTAAGCCATTTGAGACTGATGTACCTCTGGGATTTTGGAGAGCCGTTTATGATTCACAAAATTCTTTCGCGAATGAATGCTTTATTGATGAACTGGCTTATAGAGATCGTATTGATCCCATTGATTTAAGGTTAAAGCATGTAGAGTCTAATTCGAGAATTGCGAAGGTATTAAAAGTAGCTAAAAAAAAATCTGCCTGGGCAAAGAAATCAAAACCAAATAGGTATCAGGGTTTTGCATATCATCACTCCTTTGGTACACATGTTGCTGAGGTTGCTGAAATTTCTTTATCCAGGTCTAATAAAATTAGAGTCCACAGAGTAACTTGCGTTGTAGACTGTGGTCAAACTGTAAATCCTATGACAATAAGAGCACAAATGCAAAGTGCAATTGTTTTTGGTATTGGGGCAACAATAAAAGACGAAATTACCATAAAAAATGGAAGGGTGAATCAAAGTAACTACCATGATTATAGGGTATTAAGATTCAATGAAATGCCAAAAGTTGATGTTCACATAATTAAAAATAATCAAGCTCCTGGTGGAGTAGGAGAGCCAGGACTTCCTCCAATCGCCCCGGCAATCGCGAATGCAGTATTTTCTGCTACGGGTAAACGAATAAGAAAACTACCTATTTTAGCAAGTGATATTATTTAAAAGAACTAAATATCTTTTCAGATTAACTGAAGCCAAAAAGTATAATAAAACATCTTTTGTTAAATAAAATAATTCTTTTAATTATAATTTATTTTTCGGTTCATGGATGTGATTCACCTCAGCAACCAAAAAAAGATAATATTCCTCCCAGCGCTATTATTTTACATCCACCATCTGGCCATATAGTTAGTGAAATTGCGCTGATTCAAATCCGAGCAGATGATGATAATGGCATAAATACTGTAGAGCTACTTGTAAATGATAATGCGATTTATGAAGCAGAGAAATCAGATTCAATATTTATTGCTTATTGGAATACTACAACTTATCAGAATGATCAATATTTGGTTCAAGCAAAAGTAATCGATCTAGATAAAAATTCAACTATTTCTGATTCCATTTTTTTATTTGTAGATAACAGTTTATCATCTCCTCAGCCGCAGAACATCACATCAATTCATTACGATCATAGCAAGATGACAATCAATTGGGATTCATCACTAGAAACTGATTTGTTAGCATATGAAATTTTAATCTCAGATTCATACAATGGTTTCAAGACAAGTTTTGCGTATATATATGATTCCACAGCTACACCACATCTGATAACAAATGATTATAATCCTGCTGAGGAAAAATATTACTGGCTAAAAGTGATTGATTCCTTTTTTTATTTTTCTATTGGAAATGGTTATAGATTGATGGACGATTATCCTAAGCCTTCATCTTTATTTCCTATAGTAGAAGAAGATAGCTTAATTTTTTTCGTTTGGACCACCAATAGAGATTCCGATTTTGTATCATATTCATTGAATATGTCTGATTATGAGAACATGGACTATAATGTTGATATATTTTCATCTACAAGTAGAATGGATACTATTTTTTCATTACCGAGAATTACATCTAAACATTATTTTAACATAGAAGTAAAAGATTATTGGGGTTTGGAGACACCTGGTAATATCCAGATAATGGATTTAGGAGTCGCACCCATCATAAATAGTATATCTATTCCAGATACTATAAATATTCCAGAATTTGGACAAGATACTTTATATTCAGTAAATACGAATGTAACAGATGAAGATGGCCTAGATAATATTTCGACTGTAATGTTCAAATCATTTTTAAATCAAACTGATTCAATTATTCATGATACGATTTATGTGTTTTTATATGATGATGGTGGTTTAAATATTATTGATAGTTCTTTCTCTAGCGGAGATATTGAGCATGGTGATGGAGTATATTCATGCCAGGTTCTAATTGATTCTAGTATTAAAACTGGCGTTTATAGTTGGATTTTTAGTGCCACCGATTTAGATCAAAGAATAAGTAATACCAAAGAAGCCACAGTTGTAGTTCAGTAAAATTGCATTACAAAGAAATTTTTAATATTATATAAATAAAAAGAAACTAAATGAAATTAATCTTACATAGGTTGGTTATGCTCAAGTTTTCTCCGATAATATTCAAATACTTTTTTGGTACCCTGCCAATTTGCTACTTTATCAACGACAAAAACATTGCCTTTGAAATTTGAAGATATTCCCTCCAAGACGTGTCCTGTTATATATTTTAAATGATTTTTTTTTCGTGCCCAATTTAAATAAACACGTTTAAGCATTTTTGCATAGCCATTTGATTTATATTTTTTATTAATAACAAATGCATAGGTATATAGTGTGTTATTTTTTCCAAAATTCACATCCATTCGTGCCCAAGGTTCTCTATCTAATGTTTCAAGAGGTACTCCAATAATATAACCAATAATTTTATCTCTATATCGTGCAATAAAAGGGAGCGAACCGTGTCTATTAAAATATAATTCTATTGTGGCTTCTGTAAGTTCTGTTTCTGGACCAAATTCTTCTGATAAGACCTTGGAGATTTCGATTAATTCTTCATGATCATTTTCCCCAATTTTTTCCACCAGTTCAATTTGAAATACACCACTTGATGCAATTGTTTTTGTAATTGATTTCATATGTTATAAAATTTCAAATAGTAAGTATTATAAATTTTTTAAATACAGTTAATTATAATTGTAATAAATTAAAAAATCAAATTTGTAGATAGTAGAATTATAAGGGTAACTTTAGAATCTATGGAATCTTTCAATGGTCGACTTAAATCACTTATAGCAAAAAAAAAGTCATGCCTTTGTATTGGCTTAGACATGGATCCAAAATTATTAAATACTACAAAATTGGAGAAATTAAAGGATCATTCTCGTTTAGTTATTGATGCTACAATTGATTTGGCAATAGCATTTAAACCGAATTTTGCTTTTTTTGAAAGATGGGGTAGTGCGGGCTTTAGTTGGTTAGAAGAGATAGTGGAATATATTGGAGATGATTTAATTACAATTGCTGATGCTAAACGAGGTGATATTGGGAATACAGCTTTACAATATGCGCATAGTGTATTCTCGCATTTTTGTTTTGACTCGGTTACTCTTAATCCATATATGGGTTCCGATAGTATTAAACCATTTTTAGATTATCCAGGAAAAGGTGTTTTTATTTTATGTAAAACTTCAAATGCCTCTTCTATCCAATTTCAAAATTTAAATCTAAATAAAAAGCTATTATATGAGAAGGTTGTTGAAATGGCGCTTGATTCTAATAAAAATAAAAATGTTGGACTAGTTGTTGGTGCCACAGCTCAAGAAGAGTTAAAAGCTATACGTAAATTGGCACCAGAATTACCATTGTTAATTCCTGGTGTGGGTGCACAGGGGGGAGATCTATTTAGAAGTGTGAAAACTGGAAATAAGAATGGAGCTGCTTTAATTAGCGTATCCAGAGGAATAAGTTTTGCTGGAGATCTTAGTAAAAAGGCCATTAGACAAGAGGCTAAAAAATATGTCGAGAAAATGGCTGAAGCTTTGAATGGATAAAAATAAAATAATTGAAATTTTTAAGCATACGGGATCTCTTATTGAGGGGCATTTTGTTCTTAGTTCTGGTTTACACAGTGATAAATATTTTCAATGTGCAAAAGTTTTGCAATTCCCAGAGCATTTGACAAAATTTGCACGGCTCATATCTAATAATTTTAAAAGTTACAAGCCAGAAGTTGTTATTTCACCAGCTATTGGTGGTGTTGTTTTAGGTACTGAAATTGGTCGCCAACTAGGGATCAGAACAATTTTCGCAGAAAGAAAAAATGGTAAGATGGTTATTCGAAGAGGCTTTAATATTAGACCTGCGGAAAGGGTTTTAATTATTGAAGATGTTGTTACCACTGGTGGGTCAGTTCAGGAGGTAAAAGACTGTGTTGAAGCTAGTAAGGGCAAAATTATAGGTATAGGAATTCTAGTTGATAGGAGCAATGGATCTGCTAGATTACATGAAAATCAATTTGCACTAATAAACTTGGAAGTGGCAAGCTATTCAGAGGAAGATTTACCTGATGAGCTTTCAATGCTTCCGATTAAAAAACCAGGGAGTCGTTTCTCATGAAAAAAATAATTGAGTTTATTTTAATCATATCATTAATAGGAGTTTCATTTATGAGTTGTGATAAACCAACAAAAGATGTGGCAGTAATCTCTACCAAATTTGGAGATATGATAATAGAATTTTTTCCTGAAGTAGCACCAATGCATGTAGAGAGTTTCATTATGCATGCAAAAAATGGTTACTATAATGGGACTATATTTCATAGAGTTATACCAGGTTTTGTAATCCAGGGTGGAGATCCAAATAGTAAAAATGATGATAGAAGTAGACATGGAACTGGTGGGCACGCTGCAAAATATTATGGAGTTGGTAACGAGAAAGACTCTTCTTCATGGATGTTGCCATCAGAGTTCAATTCTATCGAGCACAAATTAGGTATTCTTTCTATGGCGCGAGCACAAGATCCAAATAGTGCGGGTAGTCAGTTTTTCATATGTGCTGCAAATGCTCCGATGTTAAATAATAACTATACTGTATTTGGAAAAGTTATTGAAGGGCAACCAATCATAAATCAAATAGTAAATTCCAAGCGTGATGGCAGGGATAATCCTTTGGAGAAAATAGAAATGACAATAAGGATGGAAAAAAGGGATAAGTGAAGAATACCTTTTTGGGATTAGCCCTAGGAGGAGGGGGAGCAAGAGGTGCCGCACATATAGGTGTTCTTAAAGTTTTTAAAAAAAATAATATAATTCCTGAGATAATTTCAGGAACAAGTATCGGAGCAATAATAGGAGCAATGTTTGCTTCAAATCCTGATCCAGATTGGATTCTAAGAAGATTGCAGAAATTTCTAATGGATCCAAGCACATTATTTTACTCCTCTTTATCTACAATGATTGGTAGAAATTTTGAGACTATGCTTGAAAAATCCACAAAAAAAATTGAAAATAAATTTGCAGTAATTATCGGGGAAAACAGAACCCAAATTATTAATAGACAGGTAATTGATGAGATGCTTGAATTTTTGCTCCCAGTTAAAAGGTTTGAGGATCTTAAAATAAGGCTCAAGGTTGTTGCATCAGATATTCAGACAGGAGATGAGGAAGTCTATGAGACTGGCAATTTAGTTGAAGCCATTGCTAGAAGCTGTTCGATACCTGGTTATGTAGGGCCGACAATGGATGGTGATGCTATGATTGTTGATGGAGGGGTTACTAGTCCAACACCAATCGATACCATCAGGAGGGAATGTGAATTTTTGATTGCTATAAATATCGATCGAGGAAACCTTCCAAAGTTAAAAAATCCTAATATGCTAGAAATAATCAAGAGAGCTGATCTAATTTCAAATAGACGCTTAGCAGAGTTGAATCTTAACAATGCTGATTATGTAATTTCACCAGATGTTTTAGGTCTTCACTGGTCAGAGTATGACCAGTTTTCTTTGCTAGTGAAAAATGGAATCAAAGCTGCGGAAAAAGAAATAAGCATGATTAAGGATCAGATAAGAAAAAAAAGCAATTTTTTTTACAAAATGGAAAAACTTTTTTCAATATCTTAAAAATAATAGGAAACAAAATTTAATTAAACATATAAAAAAGATTATGAGAATTTTTCTATATTTTATTTTTTTATCTGTTCTATATCCTCAAATAGAAAACCCAGTATCAGTAAGTTATATAACCAATAATGCTGTGAGGTCGGGTGAGGCTTTAAATATTATGTTAAAGGCTGAAATGGATGACCCGAATTGGAGGATTTATTCTGTTCATAAAACATCGGAAGGGCCTACTCCAACTGACATTAAAGTAAGAGGTGATTTTATTGATAAGGTGGGAGAGGTAATTGAGCCTGAACCAGAGCATAAGTGGGATGAAGGTTTTGGTGTTAAATCATACTTTCATGGGAATGGTGCTGTTTTTAAAGTCCCAATAAAACTAAAAGATTCACTAGCCCCGGGTTCTTATCAATTAGAGGTTGATTTCTTTTATATTGTTTGTAATGATAGAATGTGCTACCCGCCAAATACAAGATCTTTTACTGTACCAATAAATATAGAAAAAGGACCTCCGAGGGCAGGGCACACCACTTTTATAGTAAATGATGATATTAATTTAAATAGAACAATTGAAGAGGGGTTCATCTCTTTTTTTCTTCTTTCACTGACCATGGGCTTTCTAGCTTTATTAACTCCTTGCGTTTTTCCTATGATCCCAATTACAGTTTCCTTTTTTACTAAAAAAGGTGAAGAACAAGGTGTAAGTCCTATTAAGCAAGCTTCCGTATATGCCTTAGGAATTATAGTTATTTTTTCATTGCTAGGGATTTCCCTTGCAGTTTTGATTGGGGCTTCAGGAGCAAATCAACTTGCAGCAAACCCTTGGGTTAATTTATTTATTGGATTTTTATTTGTTTATTTTGCTTTATCATTATTTGGTATGTATGAAATTCAGTTGCCAACTAGCCTACAAAATTTCACTCTCCAAAAGGAGAAAGAAGAGGGTGGCTATGTTGGAACTCTTTTTATGTCTGCTACATTCACGCTTGCTTCTTTTACATGTACGGTACAGTTTGTTGGTCTGCTTTTAGTTGCAGCATCTCAGGGGCAGTGGTTTTGGCCCATACTTGGTATGATAGTTTTTAGTGGAGCATTTGCTACACCATTTTTTTTCTTAGCTCTTTTCCCTCAATACTTATCAAAAATACCTAAATCAGGTGGTTGGCTAAATTCGATAAAAGTGGTCATGGGCTTTATGGAATTGGCTGCAGCTTTTAAATTTTTTAGTAATACTGATCTTGTCTGGAGTTGGGGTGTTTTTACTTATACTAGTGTACTAGTTGTATGGACAATGATCTTTTTATTTACAGGTTTTTATCTTCTTGGGAAAATCCAGTTGCCTCATGATTCAAAACTTGAATCAGTAGGTGTCCCTAGAATGTTATTTAGTTTGATGTTTTTAAGTTTCGGGCTATACCTAGGTACCGGACTTTTTGGTCGCAGTATTCACGGTCTAATAGAATCTTATTTACCCCCTATAGTAATATCAGATACAAATGATACAAAAGTTCCTTCAGAAATAGAAACAGCTCATCATAAATGGTATACTGAGTTAGATGATGCATTTTTAGCAGCTCAAAATGAGAATAAACCTATATTTATAGATTTTACTGGATATACTTGCACAAACTGCAGATGGATGGAGACTAATATATTTACTTTAGATGAGGTTAAAAAAAGATTTGAAAAATACATACTATTGGCATTGTATACTGATGGTGGGGAAAACTATCGTGAAAAACAACAATATGAGATTGATAGATTTGGTACAGCCGCTCTACCTTTTTACGTTTTGCTTACAAAAGATGACCGCGAGATTGCTACTTTTCCAGGAATGACCAGAGATGTTCAAAAGTTTATTAATTTTCTTGATAAAGGATTAAATTTGTGACGTTATGAATAAATATTTGATAAAAATTATTACTTTCTGTTTTATTTTTAATATTTCATGCGATGCTAGTAGTGCTCAAAAAAAACAAAATAATATATCTAGTAAGGATAGGAACAATATTTCAAAAAAAGTTAATCCAAATCAAATAAAAAAAAGACCAAAGGGTTCTGTGTTGGCACCAGACTTTTCTCTTTCTGATCTTGATGGAAATATTATTCAACTAAGTGACTACAAAGGTAAGGTTGTGATGCTAAACTTTTGGGGTACCTGGTGTGGTCCTTGTAGAAAAGAAATACCTGATTTCATAACTTTAATCGATAAATATCAAGACAAAGGTCTTGAAATATTAGGTGTAACTCTTACATCTGGCCCACCATCAAGGATTAAGCAGTTTGCAGATAGAATGGGAATTAATTATACGCTACTTACAGATATAAATGGTAATGAATCTCAAATGGTTACTAGTCTCTATGGAAAAGCAACTGGAAGACCTATAAATGGAATCCCTACTACTTTTATAATTGACAGAGATGGTTATATAGTAAAAAAATATATTGGTCCAAGATCTGAAAATATTTTCTATAACGGTCTGAAACCATACATATAATATATTTTCCAAGTAGTGCAATGATCAACTTATTGGTAAGTGCTACAATATTTTTTAGCTTTTTAAATATTTCATATGCTCAGTTTCCTGAAAACTATTGGCAGCAAAAAGCTGATTATGAAATGAATATTATCCTTAAAGATTCTTCTAGAGTTTTAATTGGTAATTCAATAATTAATTATTACAATAATTCTCCGGATACCCTGCACAGGGTGTATTTGCATCTTTATCCAAATGCATTTCAGCCGGGCTCAGTTAAATTTCGAGAGTATAATACTGGAAGGTTTGGACGTGATTCTAGAAGGAATTTTTTTAAAAAGTGGGAGGATGAATACACAGCT
This sequence comes from uncultured bacterium, assembly GCA_964343085.1. Lineage (GTDB taxonomy): Bacteria > Fidelibacterota > Marinisomatia > Marinisomatales > UBA1611 > CAZLPW01. The sequence goes on from CAYFIF010000003.1 coordinate 14,096, forward strand.
GAAATAAAAATTCATGAGTGTTATGTAAGTCAAGATAATCAATTATTATCAAATACATATAAAATAGAGGATACAATTCTTGAGATACCTTTAGGCACACCTATTTTCCCTAATAATAACGCAAAAATACATATAAACTGGACTCATATTATTGGTCAACATATTGAGAGATATGGATATAATAGTGGGCAATATAATATGTCGCAGTGGTATCCTAAGATGGTTGTTTATGATCAACAGGGTTGGCATAATGAACCATTTCATGCCGAGGGTGAGTTTTATGGTGAGTTTGGTAATTACACAGTTTCCCTAGATGTTCCCCGAAAATTTATCGTGTGTGCTACAGGTGAAGTAGTCAAAGGTGATCCTGGTTGGGAAACTGTAAAAGTAGACACATCCATTGATTTCCAAGTTTGGGCTGATATTTTTGATAGTACTAGATCAATAATTGATACAACTGGTCGCAGGAATGTTAAATTTTTTGCAAAAAATGTTCATGACTTTGCTTGGTTAGCATCAGAGGATTTTGTTTATGAGCATGGAAAATCTGACTCAATTGATATTCATTGTTTATTTAATATCTCAAATGGTGAGGATTGGAGCAAAGGTGTAATAAAAAAGACAAAAAATGTTCTGTCTTGGTTAAATGAAAAATTTGGTAAATATCCATATTCTCAAGTTACGGTAAGTGATGCGCTTAAAGGTGGCATGGAATACCCTATGTTGGTAATGAATGGAACAGCTAATGAAGATTTGATATCTCACGAAATTGGTCATATCTGGTTTTATGGGGCTTTGGCAAATAATGAGACTGATGAAGCTTGGCTAGATGAGGGATTTACTACATTTCAAGAGGATGCTTACATGATTAGTAGATATGGTTATTCAGGGAGAGATCATAAAGACGATAACGATTATGGCATTCATAAATTATTAAATTATCCTAGAAATGGTTTATTGGCCCGTGCCCAGTGGAATGTAATTGACTATATCAGATCTAGACACCATGAGCCATTAGGGAAAAAAACCTATCACTATACTTCTAACAGGTCTGGAGAAACCAATCACTATGCTAAATCCGCACTAATGCTTAATGAGTTACGTTATCTCTTAGGTGATAAAATTTTTTTTGGTGCTATGCAGAGTTATTATAACACATGGAAACTTAAGCACGTTAACAGAAATAGTTTTATAAGCTCAATACATAACTATACCAAGAAGGATTTAAGTTGGTTTTTTGATTCTTGGCTTGATGATACAGATATCTGTGATTACGGAATTTACGATTGGTCATGGAAAAAGAATGATCAAAATAAATGGGATATAACTCTTCCTATAAAAAACAAAGGTGATAGGTTTCTTCCGATGTTAATCCATACAACATTAGAAGATGGGTCAGTTGATAGCCTTTGGTGGTGGAATAAGGATTCGTGGTCGATTGATACATTGAGATATCAGGTTGAAAGAAAACCTATGAAAATTACCTTGGATCCCTTTTTTCAGACACTTGATGTGGACTTTAGAAATAATACTACCAAGATGTCGAATCACATTTCTTTTTATTGGCCAGGAATAGATAGATATAATCCAAGGGACAAAAATGTTTTGTTATATAAGCCCCACATGTTTTACTATAGACCTAATAATGATATTGCTCCAGGTGCATTGATTAAATATAAATATGGCCCCTATCAATCATTTAAGCTGAGTTTAAATTACAATTACAATAAAAAAAATATTTTTTATGATCTTGAAGGCTGGTTTTCTTTTGTCCATTCCTTCCCGAAGACTAAGTTTAAATATTGGACTTTTGATTTGCCTGGGGTTAAAGAATTTGGTGCTGAAGTAGAAAAAAAATATAATAAATATTATGGAAACTCTAGGAATCATTATTTTTTTCTTGGCTTTTATTTTCAGCCAAAATATGACCCTGTTCGATCAGAAGCAATTGGTTACACTGCTAATAGTCCAAATGATAAGATAGGGGTTTCATATCTTGGGTGGAAGTCAAGCAGAGGTCTAACGAAAACAGATCTTAATTTTTCTTCAACTATAAACCCCTATTCTAGTTGGAAATTTTCTAGGCTTACATTTGTGTTAACAAATAGTATAGAAAAGGGTGTTTTCAAATTTAGTCAGAGAGCAATCCTAGGTAAAATTTTCACTGATGATAAAGGGGTACCGGGGCAGGAAGGTTTTAACCTTGAAGGTAATGCTTCTAATGATATAATTCGAAAGCCATATTTGTTAGATCAATTTTATGGTTCAGATTTTCTTTTCAAGCATTATCATTTTCCAGGAGAAGGAAATGTTCGAGGTTTTATATCGAAAGGAGAGCAAGGTGGTGAAGAGGTTATTGCAACAACACTTGAAAATTCAATTAAGAAAAATATTGAGTACTTGGATCTAGATGTTGAATTGGCAAATTTTTTTGATTTTGGTTTTTTAGGAAATGATAGAAATAAAACTAAAGTTGATTATAAAACAAGGTTTTATTCAGATTTTGGTTTTGGAATCAGGTTTAATAAAAATATTTTAGGCCAGGATTATTATCTTCGAATTGATTCTGTTATTTATAATAATAAAGGAAATGTTGGAAAGCACAATTGGGTCTTCAGTTTTCAAAAACCAATATAAATATTAAAATAAATATCACACCCTTAAAGATAAATATACTTGAAATAGATGAAGGTGTAGCTAAATTATAACGCGAAATTTTTATTTCTAATACAATTAAGAAACACATTCGAGTTTTGGAGACATTAATGGTAAAAAGATTTGTTTATTTGTTACCTACCTTTTTTCTAATTTGTTCAGAATTATACTCCCAGGAATATTGCCCTGCAGAGAACCTCGTTGCGATTCCAGGTGATTCACAGGTTATTCTTGAGTGGAATGAACCTGGAAATCCTTTTAATGTTGCTTTTACTATCGAAATCACTACAGATACATGGCCTGGTGAGACATCTGCTAGTTTGATTTACCTAGATACTGGTGAAGAAATTTGGAGTATTGCTGAAGGATACTTCACTGCTGCAGATGTAACTGAGACTTGGGAATTTGAGCTTGAGCACGGCGAATATATTTTCACAATTTATGATAGCTGGGGTGATGGACAATATGATCCCGGAGGGTATACCCTTACCCTTGACGGGGAAGTGCTTGAAAGCAGTTATGGTTGGGAAGGTACCGAGGAATCTATAGAGTTTTCAACTCAGACTAGGAATTATTCTATATATAATACCACTTTTACTGATCCACTTCCTTATCCAAAAGGTACATTTATTTCCCAGCATTTATTAGATAATTGGCCCACTAATGATCAAATATTAACCCATCAGGGACAATTAAATGACTCAAGGGATGTACCAGAAGAGTGTGGGGATTTTCAGTATTATTCAATTCAGGTAGATGGTCAGGAGATAGGCCAAACTGAGGGTACAACATTCACACACACCTCTTTAGTTAATGGTAATTCATATTGTTATACTGTAGTTGTAGAGTATGAGGGGACTAGTTCTCTCCCGACTAGCGAGATCTGTGCGACACCATCGCCTTGGACTGCAGAGCCACCATCTAACTTATTATCCTTTCCTGGCGATGAGCAGATGACTCTTCTTTGGATGCCGCCTGGAGGCGGAGGTGGAGGTGACCAAGGTGATAATATTAACAACCCTTTTGTTGTTACCGGTTTGCCATTCAATGATACCGGTTCAACCGTTGGTTTTAGTGATGACTATGATGAAGAATGTCCTTATACTGGTTCACTTTCTCCGGATGTTGTTTATCTTTTCAATGCTGAAGGTGGTAGCTATGATTTTAGTATATGTGAATCGGGCTATGACACAAAAATTTATGTGTACGATATTGATTTGAATGTAGCAGCAGATGGAGCAGCATGCAATGATGACGAGTGCAGCAATGCCGCTGGAGACCCTTGGAGATCGTTGTTAGAAAATATTTATCTTGATGCTGGTGTCTACTATGTTGTAGTTGATGGTTATGGTAGCCAAGAAGGTGATTATGAACTCTTGATTGATTATTCAGGTAGAAATATTTACAGTCATGATAATACCGCTAAGTTTGTTGATCAATCAGTTAATGATAATGTTCGTACAGAATATGACTTTTTAGGGTATAATGTTTTTGTGGATAATGAAGTTATTAATGTTGACCCTATTACTAGTGCTACTTACACAGTTGCGGGTTTAAATAATGAATTATCATATCTTTTTGGTGTAACTGCTGTTTATGAAGGGCCAGGTGGAGGTGATAATTATCAAAGTGTGATGATTACTACTGAAGATAGTCCAATATATTTATTTGGAGATGTAGGAGGGACTATTGTTGATCCTAATGGGGATCCGCTTGATAGTGTGGTTGTAAGCTCTGGTTCGATCAGTGATACCACTTCCACAGATGGTGTGTTTTTATTAATGGGTTTGCTTCCAGGTACGCAAAGCATTCGAGCTCAAAAAGTTGGTTTTTATACTGAAACCGCAGATGTAGCTATAATTGCACAGGCTGACCCTATAGTTCAAGATTTTGTTTTAAGTCCTGATATGCCTAGACCTGTAGGTCTTTCTACTATTGCTGGAGATCAAATGATTCACCTTTCTTGGTTAACTCCTGGATCAATGGATATTTATGAACTTTCTTACGATGATGGAGAATATGAACTTTCTATCACAGGCGGGTCGGATCAAATAGAATTAGGAGTCTACTTTGATCCAAATGTTTCTGGTGAAATCCTTCAAGGTCGTTTTATGTTTACCGATTTATTTGATGGAAATCCAACGTTTTCTACCGATCCTGTTGAGGTACGTGTTTATAAAATGGATCAGGATGGCCTCCCTGAATTGGTTTTTATTGGTGAGGATCTTCTTGAGGTTAGTGATGTGGAAGTTTGGTTAGATTATGATTTTCCTGAACCAATAGAAATAGATGAGACTGGGTTTATTTTGAGTGTGCGATTTACAACTGGATCTGGACCAGGAATTTGCAGAGATGAGAACGGTTATATTTATGGTCATAGTTTTGTGAATTTTGGTGATAATTATTGGCTAGAAACTGGAGATCTTGGTTTCCCTGGTAATTATATGATGAGAGCTGTTGCCTCATTAGAAGGTGAGCCCGAAGAGGGTCGAGAAAGGCATTTAACCGTTTTAAGTGGTGGGAATCAAAATTCTTATATTCTGGAGTATGATGAAAACGCGAGTTATTTTGAATATCAAGAACAATATATTACAATTTTGCCAACACCATATAATTCAACCTCAAATAGGGAAGATGTCTTAACAGAATATAAAGTTTATCAGGTTGATAATAATGCAAACACAACTCTAGTAGCAACGACTACCGACACATTTACTACGGTGACAGTAGCTGAGAATTATATTGAATATTGTTATAACGTTCGAGCTGTTTGGAACACAGATAGTTATGGTACTTTAGAATCAAGGGCTTCAAATGTTTCATGCGCTGTTCCATTTACTTACGGAGATGCAGATTTTGATAGTGACGCAGATATTCAAGATGTGTTGTCAGTAGTGGATTATATTCTTGAGGAAGAAATTCCTACGGAAGATCAATTTAGGAATGTTGATCTAAATATGGATGAAGAAATAAATATTGCTGATGTGGTCATGATTGTTGATATTTTATTTGGAGGGAATTCCAGGGTTACTTCAAATCATAATTATCAATCTGGAGATATTGCATTTTTAGATATTAAAAATGATTACCAAAACTCAGAGTTGTTAATAGATATTGATAATATTGATCCAATATTTGGAATGCAGTTTTTGCTAGAATATGACCCTAATATGGTTTCAATACGTTCTCCAATCCCATCCATAAACCAAGAAAATCTAGTTGTTATCAATCGAAACAAAAAAGAAGGTGAAATGCTTGTGGTCCTGATCGATATGAGTGGAGAAACAATTCAGAAAAAACACAATACTATTTTAAGAATTCCAATAGAATTTAATGGACATAAGGAAGAAAATAGTCAAGTAAAGATTGAGGATATCAAATTGGCTGGTTTTAAGGGAGAGTTGATTAATTTTGTTGCTAGAACAAATTCTTCTGATATAAAAATGATACCTAATTCTTTTGGCCTTAAGCAAAATTATCCTAATCCGTTTAATCCAACTACAAAAATTAATTATGAAATTCCTCAATCAGCTTTTGTTGAACTAGTAGTATTTAATTTAATTGGACAAAAGATTAAGGTTTTAAACAGTACTTTTCAGCAACCTGGTTATTATTCAATAAATTGGGATGGGAAAAATGATAACGGTGTCAGCGTTCCATCGGGTGTTTATTTTTATACAATATCATCAAAATCATTCCAAAAAACGAAGAAAATGCTTTATTTGAAATAATAAATTATTTAGAACCGATATATTCAGCCCTTGCAGTGTTTTACTAGGGCTGTTTATTCTTTGGAACAAAAACTGCTTTTGCCATTATAATTTTTCATAAATAAAAGAATAAAATGAAATGAAAAAAATATTATTCATAAACTTCTTCACCGTTTTTCTTATTGGTCAAAACTCTGTTGTAAGACAATTTAGCGAGGCGTTTGCAGATGTTGCTGAAAAAGCTAAGCCTGCAGTAGTTACAATTATTACAAATAAGACTATAAATATGGATAGATTTGGCGGGAATGATATGTTTTTTTTCTTTTTCCCGGAGGGTGATCGTAGACAAGAGTTTAAGACAAATGCTTTAGGATCAGGAGTAATTGTAAATCAAAAAAAAGGATACATTCTAACAAATAACCATGTTGTTGATGATGTAGATGAGATTAGAGTAAAACTGATTGATAAACGTGAATTTGATGCAACTGTCATCGGTAAAGATCCCAAATCTGATTTAGCTGTTCTGCAAATAGAAGCAAAAAATCTTAAAGAAATTAAATTGGGCGATTCTGAAAAAATTAGAGTAGGCGAATGGGTAATGGCTGTAGGAAGTCCTTTTTCAGAAAACTTAAGTCATACTGTTACAACAGGGATTGTTTCAGCATTAGGAAGAAGTAATATTTTAGCTTCTCAGAGTTATGAAAACTTTATTCAGACTGATGCAGCGATAAATCCAGGTAATAGTGGTGGTGCTTTGTTAAATATGAAAGGAGAATTGATAGGTATTAATACCGCAATAGCAACTGGTGGTTATGAAAGAGGGAATAGGGGTGTTGGATTTGCGATACCTTCTAAAATGGCATCTAGAATAATGTCTGATCTTATTGAGAAAGGTTATGTTTCTAGATCTTGGCTAGGTGTCTATATACAAGAACTTGATGATAAAACGGCTAAAGCTCTTGATCTTGATATACGTGATGGGGCATTGATAACCGATGTTGTTTCAGGTAGTCCTGCAGAAAAAGCTGGGATACAGGAAGGTGATATTATAGTTTCATTCAATGGTGAATCAATTACTGATCCATCAAATCTTAAAAATGTTGTATCTCTTACTAAAACAGATCAAAAAAGCAAAGCAAAAATAATTAGGGATGGGAAGTACAAAACTATAGATGTCATACTTGAAAACTTGCCAGATAACCCTCAAAGTCTTGCAACAAGATTAGATGAAGGATTTGATCAGTTTGGTTTCAAATTAAAAAAAATTACCAATCAGCTAAAGCAAAAATACGATGTTAATGCAGAAAATTCGTTAATTGTAGTAGGGATAGATAGAAATGGAGAGGCATACAAAAAAGGGATTCGGGAAGGTGATATTATCAAAAGAGTTGGTACAAAAAAGGTAACTTCGGTTTCAGAGTTTAATAATATGGTTGATTCATTGAGTTCAAAAGGAGCCATACTTGTTTTGGTTAAAAAGAAGGATGGAGCTTCAAGATTTTATACTTTAGAACTGTAATATTTAACCAACTATTTATAGCGCCCCTAGCTGGGGCGTTTTTTTTACCCTCTTACAAACAGTCTATAAATTGAATAATTTCATGTTCCATTTATTGATATAAAAATTGAAAATGAAAATAAATAAAGTAAAAAATAAAGTTGATTTTATTAGTCAGGAGCATGAGATACTTAAATTTTGGGAAGAAAATCAAATTTTTCACAAAAGAAGAAAACTCAATTCTGGTAAAATACCTTGGAGCTTCATTGATGGTCCAATTACGGCAAATAACCCCATGGGGGTTCATCATGCATGGGGTCGTAGTCTAAAAGATATTTATAATAGATATAGATCAATGTGTGGTTTTGATCTTCGATATCAGAATGGCTTTGATTGTCAAGGGCTTTGGGTAGAGGTTGAGGTAGAAAAAGAATTAGGTTTTTCTTCAAAATATGATATAATTGAATTTGGGATAGAAAAATTTGTTAATCTTTGTAAGGAAAGGGTTATTAAATACTCTAAAGTGCAGACCGCACAGTCGAAACGACTTGGATATTGGATGGATTGGGAAAACTCCTATTATACGATGTCTGAGGAGAATAACTACGCAATTTGGGGGTTTTTAAAAAAACTATGGCAAGAAAATAAAATATATAGGGGAAATGATGTTGTTCCATGGAGTGGTAGATCTGGTACATCCTATTCACAAATGGAAATTATAGAGGGTAGAAAACTCGTTTCCCATAGAGCTGTTTTTGTTCGATTTCCTATTAAAGGTAGAAATAAAGAGTTTTTATTGATTTGGACTACAACTCCATGGACACTCACCTCTAATGTGGTTGTTGGAGTAAACATTAATCTTGATTATGTGAAAATACGTTCAAAAGATGGATCAATATATTATTTTGCTAATGATAATCTAGAATTTCAACGTTTGGAAAAACAATTTTCTGATAAAAAACAGTGGATAGATGGTATACCGAAATTAAAAACTATAGCACAAATTTTTAAAGAGAGAGGTGGGTACGAAATAATTGATATCTTTAAGGGTTCAAAGATGGTTGGTTGGGAATATGAAGGGCCTTTTGATCATTTTTCAGCTCCAAATACTAAGGGAGGCTATCCTGAAAATATCAACCAAAACTCTTCCGGTACTTTTTCAGGAGTAATGCAGCACCAGGTTATTGATCCAGGAAAAGATAGTATCGGAGCTGATATTGTTATTGCTGGGGAAGGAACTGGGATTGTACATATGGCTCCAGGATGTGGTGATATTGATCATCGAATTGGAAAGAAATTAGGTCTGGTAAATATCGCTCCATTAGATGATCAAGCTTTTTTTATAGATGGCTTTGACTGGCTCACTGGTCTTAATGCAACGGATAAAGATACAATAAATAGAATAATTGAAGATCTTAAAAATCGTGGTTTTTTATTTTATGCAGAGGAATATCCTCATGTATATCCACATTGTTGGCGTTCAGGTGATGAATTAGTTTTTCGTCTAGTTGACGAATGGTACATTAATATGGATTGGCGAGAAAAAATCAAAAATATTGTAGATGAAATTAATTGGATACCTGAATGGGGAAGAGATAGAGAGCATGAGTGGTTGGATAATATGGGTGATTGGATGATATCAAAAAAAAGATTTTGGGGTTTAGCTCTGCCTATATGGACTTTTGAAGATGGATCTTTTTACGTTGTGGGTTCAAAGGAAGAATTAAAAGAGGTTGCGGTAGAAGGATGGGATGAATTTGAGGGAAAAACTCCTCATAGGCCATGGATAGACAAAGTAAAAATTAAACATCCAGAAACAAATTTGATTGGGACGAGAGTCAAAGATGTTGGTAATCCTTGGTTAGATGCTGGTATTGTTCCTTTTTCAACTCTAAAGTATTATGAAGATAAAGAATATTGGTCAAAATGGTTTCCCGGTGATTTTGTTACAGAGTGTTTTCCTGGACAATTTAGAAATTGGTTTTATTCTTTGCTGGCCATGAGTGCAGAACTTGAAGGTGTTGCGCCATTTAAAACCTTGCTTGGGCACTCGCTCGTAAAAGATGAGAGTGGCAAAGAAATGCATAAATCTACTGGTAATGCTATTTGGTTTGATGAAGCAGCTGAAAAAATGGGTGTTGATGTCATGAGATGGATGTATGCTAGCCAAAATGTAGAGCACCATCTCTTATTTGGTTATGGTGCAGCAGATGAAGTAAGAAAAAAAATAATAACTCTATGGAATGTTTATAGCTTTTATGCTACATATGCGAGTCTCGATAAATTTTCGCCAGAAAACTATACTCTAGAATCTAAAAATATGACAATCCTAGATAAATGGATTTTGGCAAAGACTAATAAACTCATCGGGTTCGCTAAAGATTGTTATGACAACTATAAGGTATCTGAGCTTATGAAATTCTTTGAATTATATTTGGATGATTTATCCAACTGGTATATTAGAAGAAATAGAAGGAGATTTTGGAAATCTGATAATGACAAAGATAAAAATACTGCATATATGACTCTTTTTGTTGTACTATCTGATGTGATAAAAATTTTATCACCAGTTATACCCTTTGTTACAGAAAAAATATACCAAAATTTGGTTAGAAATTCAGTTAAAGATGCTCCTGAGAGTGTTCATCACTGCGATTTTCCAGTTTCGAATAACCAATGGACTGAGGATGATTTAATTATGAAGGTCGATTCTATGAAAAATGTAATTGAATTAGGCCGTTCTGCTAGAAATGAATCAGGAATAAAAGTTAGACAGCCTTTATCCACTCTATATTACGCATTAGAAGATGATAAAATAGCAAGTTTTATTGATCAATATGATAATATAATAAAAGATGAATTGAATGTTAAATCAGTAATCAGAATGAACGATGGTGATGGGCTAATATCCTATAGAATAAAACCTAATCTAAAAACTCTTGGACCAAAATATGGAAAAGGATTAGCGGAAATACGAAATTTATTAGACTCAAATTCAGCATTTGAATTGGTTAAAGAAATTCAGTTAAAAGATAATATTAAATTAAAAAATGGAGAATATGTTTTATCTAGAGAAGATGTGTTTATTGAGACCATTGCTAATAATGATTCCATTGCGGTAAGTGGTCATGGTATAACTGTGAGTTTGTTTTTAGAATTATCAGAGGAGCTAATTGATGAAGGAAGAGTACGAGAGCTAGTTAGAATTATACAAAATCTACGGAAAGACGCTGGTTTTGCCGTTGATGATAGGATAATTATTTCTTGGAATTTAGATGGGAGAATAAAAACAGCATTTAGTAAATTTAGGGGATATTTTTTCGAAGAGACCCTTACTTTGGATATTTTAGAAGAATTAAAAGAAATTGAATATGAGGGGTCATTCAAAATTGAGGGGAAAGAATTTTTAGCGAAAATAAAGCGAAAATAAGAAGGTGTGAAATGGCAAACAAAAAGTATTCAAAAACAAAATTAAAAATGTTTAAAAAAAATATTGAATCTAAGTTGATGAAAGTAGCTGAAGATTTAGGAGATATTAAACGAACCTTAGATAATAATAATTCAAATGCTGGTTTATCTCAAGATTCTGTTTATAGTGTTCACATGGCAGATGCTGGAACTGATTCATTCGAAAGAGAAAAAGGTTTTCATTTTATGAATAGAGAATCTGAATATTATAAACACCTGTATAATGCATTAGAAAGAATTGAAGATGGTTCTTTTGGTATATGTAAGTTTTGTGGTGATTTGATTCTAGAAGAACGTATGTTGGAAGTTCCTAATGCGACTAAATGTGTTGGGTGCAAAGAAAAAGAAAAACTCAATATAAATCATTAAGTTTTGTCTGTTCTTTGGATTACCCTGGTGGTTTTTGTTTTTGACCAGCTTACAAAGTGGATTGTTAAATCTAATTTTGAACTTTACCAGACAAAGCCAATAATTAATAATTTTTTCCATATTACCTTTGTAAAAAATCATGGAATGGCATTCGGTTTATCAATGCCAGGTGGAAAGACTGTTCTACTATTCTTATCTATAATTTTAACCCTATTTATTTGCTGGTATCTATGGAGAGAGCGTTATAGCCATTTAATAATTAGGACTAGTCTGGCATTAATTCTAGCTGGAGCACTTGGCAATATTATTGATAGAGCACTCTATGGAAGTGTAGTAGATTTTTTGGATTTTATGGTTGGTGATTTTCACTGGTATATTTTCAATATTGCTGATTCGTCTGTTACATCTGGTATGATTTTATTTATGTACTACTCTTTCTTTATTGAGCCATCTTTAAAAAGTAGAATTGATAATTAAAATTTTAATCAAAATAGCATAGACAAAATATAATTTTGATAGAACTATTAGCTAAGGTGAATAAATTCACTTATTTTAGACTTGATAACTACATTCATGATTCTATTAAAGACTATTCTAGGACTCAAATTCAATCCTGGATAAAATCTGGTTTAGTGTGTGTAAATAATTCAAAAGAAAAATCAAGCTATATAGTACAAGATAATGACAAGATCATAGTCAAAATTCCAAAACAAAGACATAATTTTGAAAATATCGAGCCTATAAAAATGGATTTAGATATTCTTTATGAAGATGATTTAATTGCGATAATTAATAAACCTGTAGGGCTTGTAGTTCATCCTGGGAATGGTAATTTTTCTAACACATTAGTTAATGGTTTAGTTCATCATTTTAAATTTTTATCAGATATTAACGGTAATATTAGACCGGGTATAGTTCATAGGCTTGATGCTGATACATCCGGTATAATGCTAGTGGCAAAAAATAATATAGCACATAAAAATTTAAGCTTTCAGTTTCAAAACAGAAAAGTTTCTAAGGAATATATTGCTATTACCTGGGGAAATTGGGAGAAAAACATAGGTATTATAAATGAACCTATTAAAAGAAATAAAAAAGACCCTACTAAATTTTCTGTAAATGAGTCAGGAAAAAAGTCCATCACTAGATTCATAGTAAAAAAACAATTTCGACATTTATCTTTAATTAAGTTTTTCCCCGAGACTGGTCGGACGCATCAAATCAGAGTTCATTCTTCTTGGAAAGGAAATCCAATTTTTGGAGATAAAAAATACGGAGGTGCAGAAACCAAAACTCGTGGATTTTTACCAGAGATAAATAAAGTCTACGATAAATTGTTGAAAAATTTTAGGGGTCACGCATTGCATGCGAAATCGATCCAATTTAATCATCCAAAAACAAATAAAATTGTATCATTCGATTCACCATTATCCTTACAATTTGAAAATTTAGTAAATTCAATACAGAAGTATTATGAGCAAAGCCACTAAAAAGATCATTGGCAATTTTACTGATTTTTTAAAAAAAGAGAAGGGCTATTCTCAACATACATTTATTGCATATAAAAGTGATCTAGAGAATTTTTTTATATTTTGCGAAGAATACTTTGGCAGTCGTGACATTGATTTAAAAAAAATTAACAGGCAAATAGTTAGGGAATATTTAAGTTTCCAACTTGAATTAGGAAATTCTGTAAAGACAAGATATCGAAAGCTTGCAACTATAAAGTCATTTTTCAAATATATGATAAGAGAAAAAATGATAATTGATAGTCCAGCTGAATATATACCAATGCCAAAAATAGAGAAAAAAATACCTAGATTTATACAACAGGGAGATAATATCAATCAGTTGATGTCAAAGCCTGAAGAATTTGAGCAGAAAAAAAACTTTCAGGCTGAGAAAAAGAATAAAAAAAGAATAAGAACTGAAATTAGAGAGCAGCGAATACTTAGAGACCGTGCGATGTTAGAACTATTTTATGCAAGTGGAATTCGAAGGAGTGAGTTGGTTTCGTTAAATATTGGTTCTATAGATCTGCAAAATAGATTACTAAAAGTACTAGGTAAAGGGAAAAAAGAAAGGATTGTTCCATTTAATCGTTTTGCTGAAGTTGCAATGAAAAATTATGTGAAACATAGAGGCATTGTGTGGAATAAAGATTTAAATGCTCCATTATTTACTGGACCTAACCAGAAAAGAATTTCAATCCGAACCGTTAGTCGAAGAATAGGAGAATATGTTAAAGATCTGAGTGTAAATAATTTTGATAAAGTGAATTTTAATAACCAAAATGAACCTAAGTTAGGAGAAGGTGGTCCGCATACATTAAGACATACTTTTGGATCACATCTTATTGATAACGAGGCTGACATTAGAGCTATACAAGAGTTGCTTGGACATAGTAGTATATCTTCTACACAGATTTATACTAATACCAGTGCAAAAAAGATAAAAAAAGTATATAAAAAATCGCACCCAAGAGGTCAATAATATTATTTAGTTATGCGAATCGAAGCAAATTCAATAGGTCTTGATTTATTAGGATTGGATAAAAACCTGGAAGTACATAGAAATCTTTCAGTTAAAGATCTCGTCCAAGATATAATAAATAATAAGGAAGGTGTTAAGGGCCCTAATGGATCATCTATGGTTGATACAGGTGTATATACAGGAAGATCACCAAAAGATAAATATATTGTTTCGGAAAAAAGTTCTGAAAAAAGGATATGGTGGGGTGAGGTAAATAGAAAAATTTCAGAAAAACACTTTGAAATCCTTTATAAAATGGTAATTGATTTTTATAATAACTCAAAAGATAAAAAAACATATCTTTTCGATGGATTTGCTGGTGCAGATGAGGAATATTCAATTTCAGTTAGGATTTTAGCAAAAAAAGCTTGGCAAGCGCATTTCGCTCATAACATGTTTATTAGGACTGATACCAGTAAAATTAATAGCAAAATCAAACCAGACTTTACAATTATCAATGCCTCTGATGTTTCTAATCCTTATTTTAAAGAATTTAATATGAACTCAAAGACATTTATTATTTTTCATTTAGGTAAAAAGATTGCCATTATTGGTGGGACTGAATATGGCGGTGAAATGAAAAAAGGTATTTTTTCTGTATTACATTATATTTTACCTCAAAAAGGAATTTTATCAATGCACTGTGCAGCGAATGTTTATGAAGACGGAAGTAATCCTGCTATTTTTTTTGGTTTGTCTGGTACCGGAAAAACCACTTTGAGTACTGACTCCTTACGACCCCTGATCGGAGATGATGAACATGGTTGGTCTGAAAAGGGTATTTTTAATTTTGAGGGGGGGTGCTATGCTAAAGTAATTAATCTAGATCCTAAAAAAGAGCCAGATATTTATAATGCAATAAGAGATGGAGCCTTACTTGAGAATGTCGTATATGATAAGCATACAAAAGAAATTGATTTTAGTGATAGTTCAAAAACAGAGAATACTCGAGTCTCTTATCCTGTAAGTCATATCAAGAATTCTCTTTCATATAAGGGTCTGCCTAGTTTGTCAGGTCATCCTGAAAAAATCATTTTTTTAACTTGTGATGCGTATGGTATTCTACCTCCTGTTTCAAAGCTATCAATTGAACAGGCAATGTACCATTTTATTAGTGGCTATACCGCAAAAATAGCCGGAACTGAGAGAGGTATAACGGAACCGGTTGCAACTTTTTCACCATGTTTTGGAGGACCATTTCTTACTTTGCATCCATTAGAATATGCGAGATTGTTGGAAAATAAAATTCTACAATATAAGGTACCAGTTTATATGGTAAATACAGGTTGGATTGGTGCAAATGCAAGTTCGGGTGCTAAAAGGATTGACCTGGATATTACTAGAGCGATTATTAACAAGGTTCTAGGGGGAGAGATTGAAAAATCAGAGTTTGAAATAGATCCATATTTTCATTTTAAAATACCGGTGAATCTTTCTGAAATTGATTCTTGCTTACTAAAGCCTGAATTGGCTTGGGAGAATAAAAATAAATATCATGAAACAGCAATTAATTTGGTTGCTAAGTTTCAAAAAAATTATGAGTTATATGATTTAGGGGATAAAAAGTTATTACAGGCAGGACCTTCTTTACCCTAAACGTTAAATAATTTAGATTTATTTTAAATTTTAATCTTATTACCTTTATTATTATATTTAACTAGTCGTGATTTGAACCCTATTGCAACGACGTTAAAAGGAAACGCTAAAAAGGTATTGCTCCCCAGCTAGTGTTGGGGTTTTTTTTTATGAGTGACTTAAAAAAAATACTAAAGGAAAAAATATTAATAATGGATGGAGCCATGGGTACCATGATCCAGTCTTATGAGTTAACAGAATCAGACTTTAGAGGCAAAAGATTTGAAGGCCATTCTAAAGATCAATTTGGTAACAATGATATTTTAAATTTGACGAAACCTGAAATTATTCACAAAATACATCAATTATATATTGAAGCAGGTGCAGATATAATTGAAACAAATACGTTTAGTTCAAATTCTATTTCTCAGGCTGATTATAAAATGGAAGACCAAGTTTATGATATTAATTTTGCAGCTGCAGAAATTGCTAAATCAGCTGCAGTCCAGTATGGTGATTTGAATACATTTGTTGCTGGTGCATTAGGTCCAACAAATAGGACAGCCTCACTTAGTCCTGATATTAATAAACCAAGCTATAGGAATATATCTTTTGATGATTTAAAAGATGCTTACTATGAGCAGGCCGTTGGTTTAATTGATGGTGGGATAGATATATTTTTAATTGAAACTGTTTTTGATACCCTAAATTGTAAAGCCGCTATATTCGCAGTTCGTGAATTAAATGAAAAAAGAAAAATTGACATACCTATAATAGTATCTGGAACAATAACTGATGCCAGTGGCCGAACACTTTCAGGGCAAACAGTAGAAGCCTTTTGGTATTCCATAAGACATGCAGACTCATTAGCAGTTGGATTAAATTGTGCGCTTGGAGCGAAAGAGATAAGACCTTGGCTTGCTGAATTATCTGCTGTTGCGGATACTTTTATTTCTGTTTATCCAAATGCCGGGTTGCCTAATGAATATGGTGAATACGATCAAACTCCGGATGAAATCTCTAAGCTAATCGAAGGATTTGCAAAAGATGGATTGGTTAATATAGTTGGTGGTTGCTGTGGTACAACCCCTGAACATATTAGAAAAATTTATAGCAGGGTAAAAAATATTAAGCCTAGAATAGTACCAAAAGTTGAGCCTCTAACCAGACTTAGTGGACTTGAATCAGTTGTATTAAGGCCAGAGAACAATTTTGTAAATATTGGAGAACGTACAAACATAACCGGTTCAATAAAATTTAAAAGATTTATTAAAGAAAAAAAATATGAGCAGGCATTATCCATAGCAAGAGAACAAGTAATTAATGGTGCTCAGATTATAGATGTAAATATGGATGAGGGAATGCTTGATTCAGAAAATGAGATGATTGAGTTTCTAAGAGCAATAGCCTCAGAACCAGATATCTCAAAAGTTCCCATAATGATAGATTCTTCCAAATGGAGTGTAATTGAGTCTGGTTTAAAAAATATCCAGGGCAAGGGGATAGTTAATTCTATCTCCTTGAAAGAAGGACCAGGAAAATTTATTGAACATGCTAAAATCATTCAAAAATATGGAGCTGCCGTTATTGTAATGGCTTTTGATGAAAATGGTCAAGCAGATACTTACGAAAGTAAAGTTTCTATATGTTCAAGAGCATTTAGAATTTTAACTGAGGAAGGGAATTTCGATCCAGAGGATATCATTTTCGATCCAAATATTTTTGCTGTTGCGACAGGGATTGAAGATCATCGTGAATATGCGAATGATTTTATTAAAGCAGCTAAAGTCTTAAAAGAAAAGTTTCCATTAACTCACATTTCAGGTGGTGTAAGCAATCTATCTTTTTCATTTAGAGGGAATGATATTGTTCGTGAATCTATGCATTCAATTTTTTTATACCATGCAATCAAATCTGGAATGGATATGGGAATAGTTAATGCTGGCCAATTAGCTGTTTATGATGATATTGATTTAGATTTAAAAAGGGCTATTGAGGATGTAATTTTTAATCTTCGAGATGACTCTACTGATGTTTTAGTTGATATTGCTCAGAAATATCAAGGGACTAAACAAGTTAAGGTTAATGATAAAAAATGGAGAAATCTTGAACTTAATGATAGAATAGAATATAGTCTTGTTGAGGGAATTCTTGAATATATTGTCGATGATACTATGGAGGCTTTAAAATATTTTAATGATCCAATAAATATCATTGAGGGCCCTCTTATGGATGGAATGAACAAAGTTGGAGATTTGTTTTCTCAGGGAAAAATGTTTTTACCTCAGGTGGTAAAATCTGCAAGAGTAATGAAAAAAGCGGTGGCTTATTTAGTCCCTATCATTGAGAAAGGTGAAAATAAAAAAGGCAAATCTCAAAATTCTAGTCAAAAGATTATTCTTGCAACTGTTAAGGGTGATGTGCATGATATTGGAAAAAATATTGTAGGAGTCGTCTTGGGATGCAATGGATACGAAATTATTGATTTAGGTATTATGGTTCCTTTGAATAAAATAATTGATACTGCTGTAAATGAAAATGCTGGAATAATTGGTTTATCTGGGCTTATAACCCCATCTTTAGATGAAATGGTTAAGGTGGCGACTGAAATGGAAAGGCTAGATCTAAAAATTCCATTGTTAATTGGTGGTGCAACTACTAGTAAAATTCATACTGCTGTTATGATTGATACTAAATATAGTGGCCCGATAATTCATGTTAATGATGCATCTAAGGCTGTTAGTGTTGCAAGTAAGCTATTAAATTCAAATTCAAGTCAAAAATTTTCGCAAGATGTAAAAAATGAATTTGAAAAAATTAGAAATAACAGGTCTAGAAGATCCAAAAGAAAAATTCTAAGTATTGATGAGGCTAGAAATCGAAAGTATAAAATAGATTGGAAAGATTACAATACGAGAACTCCGAATATTAAACAAATAAAAGTATTTAAAGACTATAATTTAGATGAATTGATTAATTATATTGATTGGACTCCGTTTTTTCATGCCTGGGAACTAAAAGGGAAATACCCTGATATATTTTCAAATAAAAAATATGGATCACAAGCCAAAGTTTTATTTTCTGATTGTCAAAAAATTCTAAAGGAAATTATTGCTAAGAAAAAAATTTCAGCTAAGGGAGTAATTGGCTTTTTCCCAGCCTATGCAAAAAATGAAATTGTTTTTGTGGAAGATACCGAGCTACATTTCCCCAGACAGTTAATTGATAAAGGAAGAAAGGAATACAATTATTGTTTAGCTGATTATATTGCGCCCAAAGATGACTATATTGGTATGTTTGCTGTTACTTCTGGCCTAGGTTTAGAATCTTACATTCAAGAGTATAATGATAATGATGACGATTATAATAGCATTATGGCAAAAATCATTGCTGATCGCTTAGTTGAAGCTTTTTCAGAGAAATTGCATGAACTAGTTCGGAAAGAATTTTGGGGTTATAGTGCTAATGAGAATTATGATATTTATGAGTTAATAAATGAAAAATATATTGGTATCCGTCCAGCTCCTGGTTATCCTGCTTGCCCTGATCATACATATAAAGATATAATTTGGAAACTTCTTGATGTTGAGAAAAATACTGGTATTAAACTTACCGAAACAAAATCTATGTATCCGGGTGCATCAGTTTGTGGATTCTATTTTTCTCATCCAAATTCAAAATACTTTAGTACAATAGCAAATGAATAAATGAGAATAAAGGATAAAATAAAAAGACCTCGAAGACCAGTAGTAGTCTATGAGATATTACCACCTAGGGAGGTAGATGTTAGCTTAGACTCCTATGCAGGAACTATTAGTTCACTTTTATCACAAACCCATATTGATGCTATAAATATACCTGAAGTTCGAGATGAACTATCAAGAGGGAAGCGTCCAGTGAAAAATTATAAAAGAGCTGAACCAAGGGAATTTGGAAAGCTATTGCAAGATATTGTAGGTGTAGAGGCTATAGTTAATCGTGTTGTGGTACATGAAATACTAGAGAAGCAGTTAAATTGGATAGCTGAGACATATGAAAGGTTTGAGATTAATAATCTAATTATAGTTGGAGGGGAATCAAGTAAGCTAAATTATCCTGGTCCTCCAGTCAGCCAAGCCTTAGATGAAATAAATAAACTCTTTAGATCTGAAGAAAATAGTATTTTTTGTGGGGGAATATCTATCCCCAGTAGATCAAAAGAATCAATAAATCTAAAAAAGAAATCTGATAATGGTGCTGAATTTTTTACTACCCAAGTATTATATGATTCATCAAAGATAACAAAAATGATAGGTCATTATCAAAAAATATGTAATAAAGCGAAA
Organism: uncultured bacterium; assembly: GCA_964343085.1. Taxonomy (GTDB): domain Bacteria; phylum Fidelibacterota; class Marinisomatia; order Marinisomatales; family UBA1611; genus CAZLPW01. Next base: position 34,228 of record CAYFIF010000003.1, read on the forward strand.
ACGCATCCGAAAAGATTACTAATTAGTTTTGCTCCTGTTTCATCGTCGAAAGACATAGAATTTCTTAAATGGTTAGGGGTTGAAATTCCTCAAACCACAGAGGATTATTTAAATGCTAGACCAGGAACAATGACAAATAGATCTTTAGATGTATCAATAGAAGTATTAAACAATATTTTAGATTTTATAATTAAAAATAAAATAAATGTACCGATTGGACTAAATGTTGAACATATTATGAGTTATAACTTTCAGTCTTCAATTGAAATGTTGCAAGAATTGGCTAGGATTTATAGGGAATTTTGTATTAAAGCTGATTTTTATACTTAGAATAATAATTATTATTTATTACTATTGGCGCTAATATTTAACCTTAAAAAAACTTTTAATAAAGAGAGAAAAAATGGCTAAATACATTTTTACTTCTGAATCCGTAACAGAAGGTCATCCTGATAAAGCATGTGATGCTGTTTCTGATGCTGTGCTTGATAAATATCTTGAGCAAGATACTGATTCTCGGGTAGCATGCGAAACTCTTGCTACAACTGGACTGGTAGTTGTATCTGGAGAGGTTACATCTAAGGGTAATATTGATATTGAATCAATAGTAAGGGAAACCTTTGATAGTATCGGATACAATGATGAAAATAGTGGTGTTGGTGTTAGCCAACTAGAAATTATTTCTAGATTAGATAGTCAAAGCCCTGAAATTGCCCAAGGTGTTGACTCTTTAGATGCTTCAGAACAGGGTGCCGGAGATCAAGGTTTAATGTTTGGTTATGCTTGTAAAGAGACAAAAGAATTAATGCCTTTACCTATACATATATCCCACCAATTAACTGAAAGGTTATCTTTAGTTAGAAAAGATGGTTCTCTTCCATGGTTAAGGCCGGATGGAAAATCCCAAGTATCTGTGGAATATGATGGACAGCAAGCTACTGCAATCGATAAAGTAGTTATTGCAACTCAGCATGATGATATGCTTTCCAATTATGGTACTGAAATCCAAGAGCTCGATTTTATAAAATCGGAAGTAATTGATAAAGTTA
>CAYFIF010000004.1:0-22490 GCA_964343085.1 uncultured bacterium
AGACATAGACAGTACTTTCAACATTGTTCCTGGTAACATCATCCCAGTCTATGGTTGAGTAATAAGGATTACCAGCGAGACCATATTGATTCGCTGAGATACTACCAGATGCAGGGTAGGTGACATTACCACTGTTCTCTGAACCACTGACCGACAAGGTCTTTGGAAGATCATCAGTGCCATCATAATTATTATCTGCAAATACATACACCAGAAAACCAGCTCCTGGGGTCATGTTGTCGCCTAAATCACCAGCAGCGGACCAGGTGCCTGCAGCGCCAGATCCTAAACCAAAGGTCCAAACATTATCTCCACTGGCCTCGGAAGCATCACTTCCGGTCATGCCCTGAGTCCAGAGCTCATCTAAAAGATCGCTGTAGGTACCATTGGACACCGGAGTAGATAACATCCGAAATCCTGCCGTGCCAGAAATTGTGAGGCTCCCACTTTCAACATAATAGCTATAATTATTCCCACTATTATTATCAAATGAAATGGTAGCAAGGTCAGCGTCAGAGTTACTGATACCAGTTATACTGGTAAAAGCGTAATAGCTAACAGTAGCACCGGAAGATTGGCCAGGTATGTTAATGCCAATACTATTGCTACTGGGGTCTCCTTCTACAACAGATGACGAAGACCAGTTATCAGTAGTATACCTTATATACACACGCTCGTTACCATCAGGAGTACCACTCAGGCCAACGGTAACAGTATACGCAGTGGATGCTTTCCCATTTCCTGCATTAGAAACGGAGCTGATAGAGACGGGTGTTTGAGAAAATTCAAATACATATCCCTCACTGTTTGCACCATCAGCAACATCTTTTGTGATAAATGTATAATATTTTGTATTGGATTCGTTAAAGTTTGAATTGCCACCACCTGCGTACCATGTAGTTTTTGAGCCAATTGTTGCTGTCGCGCCTCTGGCCCATTTATTGTTATAGTTTGAATTATTATCTCTAAACAGAAACTCAGAGGACCCATCGGCTCCGTCTGACTGAATCGTTACATACCAAGTATCTGTTCCAAGATCATTCCTAGTCATCGATGTGGCACCCCACGAATTCATTTCACCACTAAAGTACATATTGGACTGGTTCTGTGAAAAAGCTTGATTAAATAGGATAACCATTAGGATTGGAAAGGATGTGAAGGCTTTTTTCATTTAATTCTCCCAATTTTTTAAAAAAATAGTGCACATATTTTTGCACTAAACAAAATCCGCGTCAATCAATAAAGATATTAATATTTAAAAGGTCTATATCAAATGATAGCGACTACCTAAATATATTCCTGAGTACATTTATTAGGCAAGAATTAGGCTAACATAAAAATTAAAAAATAGCTTTAAAAATCATCAATACTACTTAACAAGAAGTATCTTATGATTTTGGTTACCCAAATCACTTTTAATTGATATGAAATAAATTCCTGTTGAAACAGAAAAACCTTTATCATCTCTTCCTTCCCAAGAAAAATTATTTTCTCCGGATTGAATATTTAAATTTTTTAGGGACCTAATTTTTTTCCCTGAAATATCAAAAATTGTAAGCTCACCTATAGTGTTTTTAGATGCTATAATTTCAAATGTAATCTGAGCATTAAAAGGGTTTGGGTATGCCTTATGAATTTGAAAATCTTGAGGCAGGTCACTTTCATCACCTGTTACATCCAACTGATAATCATTATTGGTATACACCACCGCATTCTTAGATTGAATAAAATACTGACCATAGTTTCCGTCTGCCGAGTATAAATCATTTTCAGAATCTAAAACACTATACCACTGACCCGATGAGAGGAAAGGAACATTCGTGATGGTCTGATTATTTCCAGAAAAATTTGCTATCACAACAACCTGATCATTGCTTCCGTCTGGCCTTTCATCTTTGTAACCATAAACAATCACATTTTCCTGAGTGTACCTGTATATATCATAGAAAGTGCCTTTTGAAAAAGCTGGGTTTGTTTTTCTAAGAGCAATAAGTTTTTTATAATGTTCAAGATGTTCTTGTCCCGCGTCTGTATCCAAGAGTGACCAGTCTAATGGTCTATAGTCAAGCTTTTCCTCATCCCAGTTCCCGTTACCATTCTCATCTAGCCAACCTGATTTAAATCCAAACTCTTGTCCCTGCCAAAGCATTGGTATTCCTTGGGAGGTAAAAAGGACCGTAGCATAAAACCTATCACGCTCCCTAGCTTCATTCAGGCTGTAGCCCGCGAACTCTACCATTTCCTGAATGACAGACTGCTCGTCATGGCTTATCATATACTTAATCGCTTGAGTAAAATGACTGTATGGAGTGCCCCAGCTACTATATTCATGTAGCTGAACCATTTGCCTCATTATATCTAGTGTGCTTACATACTGATTGTGAACATCATTCTTAGTTCTATCATGGAAGCTATCATGCCAGGATGAATGAATATCTGTATTATCTATTAGCCATGGATCCGATGGCAGGTACTCTACTGTCTGAATTACAGATGGGTCATGCTCGTAGAGATCACTGGTCCAAGCAAGAAGGCCTAACTCAGGTTGATTAAAATTCCATCCAATATATCTTCCGGCATCAAACCTAAACCCATCTATCCTATATTCATCAACAAATATTTTATTTACCTGATTTACATATTCCACTGTCTTAGGATTAAAATGATCTAAATCTTGCTGCCCCCAAGACTCTTGCTCCTCATTTGGGTTTGTCTCGGTCCAGACTTTAATGTAAGGATTAAGACCGTAGTCAGGTTGAATCTTCCAAAGTGGTCCGCTAGAGCCAATATGATTCCAAACTTGATCAAGCAAGACTGCAATACCTCGTAAGTGAGCCTGATCAACTAGATGCTTAAAATCATACGGCGTACCATAGAGCTCCTTCAGCGCAAGATGATGAATCGGATCATAGCCCCAGCTGTGTGGCCAATTGTTAGCATAAACAGGCATCAACTCAATCGCGTTTATACCGATTGAGTGTAAATAGTCCAGCTTGTTTTCTAAATCCTGAAATGTACCCATTCCACTTCCTTGTGCAGAAAAATCATCTATATGAAGCTCATAGATGACCATATTTTCTAAGCTAGGTCTTGAATAGTTTGTTGATTGCCAATCATAATCATCGGCAGTACTTACACCGCCTGGACCTATTTCAACACGAGTTTTTCCATCAACAATTCGCCTTGCTAAAGGGTCAGGAAGCCTGGAACCATCCACCAGAAGATATTCATAGTCATAGGTTCCACTAGGTAGAGATAACTCCGTCCACCATATATCTTCAGCATTAGGATCTTTTTTTAAAACGATAGCATCCGATGCTAGGCCCGTAGCGCCTGGTTCAGTGATAATAACCTGGACCACAGGCTGGTAAGGCGCGTAGATAGCTATATACATGGTCCCGTTGATCCAATTAGGCCCCATTACAATGTTATCAGGCTTTGGCTCTTCAACCACATCAAGAGCTGGCTGATCATATGCGGTATATGTTTGCCCACTAATAAAAGCCTCAATCTTATACGACTCATAAAGAGATCTTGGTGGATCTAAAGAAACATAGAAAACACCATTCTCAAAAAAATAACCACTCGTTGATACTAACTCCTCACCAATAGAATATTTAATGGAGTCGAAACTCACACTGGTAAACATTCCTAAGCTAAGCCCATCGACCAGTCCTTGTTCATCAAGATGCCGAGCTGGTTGGAAAAATAGGGGGTCAGTTACCTCTATAATTGAATTGGTCCACTCATCATCTGTCACATTAGGATTAAGTGGGTCAGGCACCCATGAGCTTTCAGAACCGCTTTGGTTAAAGTGATAGTGTATCTTATAAAACTCTTGATTCCCAACGGAAAGAGAATATGATTTTTCATACGAATCGGTGTTTTGGTTGTATATCATTTGTGAGGGTGCATTAGGACTGATTATTCCGTTAGAGTTAGGACCCCAATCATTAGATGATCCGCTGGGCATAGTTCCTGGCACAAAGACTCGAACAAAGTTATCCGTTGGCCTCTCAACATAACGAAAAGTAACATCGATTGTCTGAGCACCAATAATGTTAAGCAATAATATTATATAAATATTTTTCATTTTAAACTTTTATTACTTTAGGATTTAAATAAGACAAAATGTGACTCGAAATTTAATTATAAACCCGCAACTAATGTGAATCGGTATTTACTTTTTATAAAATACTTATCATAAAATTTGTTATTAAATAACAAACACCTATCTTTTTATATGTGATATATATTACCTATTTTTTCACATGAGCGCAGACAAAAATTTTATAATCCTTATTTTTTTATTTTTAATATCCTGCTCGAAGAAAATTGACCCATCAGTAATAGCCAAAGTTGGGACTTCCCAAATTACAAGCAAAGAATATATAACAGCATACTCCGATCGATTAATCAAAACTCAGGTAAAAGATTCAAAGTTTGAGCGGGATAGATTATTAAACGAACTGATTCGCACAAAGCTGTTTGCCCAGGCAGCTAGATTGGAAAATTTGCCACTTGACTCATCTGCTAAAAGTATGGTGCAATTATCTAGGGATCAGGCTCTTCGCGATGCCTTATATCAAAAAATAATCACTATAAACAACCCTGAAATAAACGACTCTACCATTAGAACACATTTTAATTGGAAACATACCGAAGTCAGATTAAAACATTTATTTCATCAAAGAAAAGAGATCATAGACTCACTGATTATTATTGTTAAAAAAGATCTAAAATCATTTAACCGCATCGCAAAATCTTTATTTAAAAATAATGAGCTAAAAGATTCCGGGGGTGACCTAGGATGGATTACTTATAACACCCTTGATCCTAACCTAGAAAAAGCAGTGTTCCCCGCACCACTTGATTCAATAATCGGTCCAATACGAAGCAGTTACGGTTGGCATATTGTCATAAAAACTGATGAACGCAGGCAAGTGATAGTTGATGAACATCAGTATCAGCAAAGAAAGAAAAAATTAAGGGAATCTATTTCAAAAAAATATAAACAGATAAAAGCCAACAACTATATTAATGACCTTATGATAGAAGGCGTGCAAATAAATGATTCGCTAGTTTTTGAAGCACTAGAACAAATTAGCTGGGTAGTTTCCAATATTACCAACAAAGAAGCAATTATATCAGATGGTAAAAAAGGAGACCAGATTAAAGATACTATCTTAAATCTTAAACTAAATCAAAATACAATTCTAGCAAACTTTCCAAATGGAAATTTTAGTGTGAATGATCTATTAAGTGGCCTAAGAAAATCTAGACCAAATATTTTTCTAAAAGATCCCATCCAATCATTTTATATCGCACTAAGAGATAAAATACTTACCTCTACTGCAGTTAACGAAGGACTTTTAGATGACAATTCAGTAAAATGGGCTACTCAATCAACAGAAGATAATTATTTAGCAAGAAGCTATCTTCTATTTTTAAAAAGAGATAGCAATAGAAAAAACTTCTCCAATGATGAACTGAAAGAAGTATCTGATAAACTCAAAAAGAAGGTATCTATAAATATCTTTCTCGAGAATCTTGATAAACTTTTTGTAAACAATTGATATACGACTAAACTAGATATCCTTAACACAGCGAAAACCAGTATGGCTCAAACCAGTGTCCTGGCTGGAGCTCATCCTCCTTGATACGCGGTAGCCTGAACAATAGATATCATTGCAAAGAAAAGATCCACCTCTTATCACTCTTTTTTTACTGTAAGGTTCCAATGGGTCAAATGATTTTTCCGGACCTTTTGGATTCGTAATATATTTGTCTTGAGAATTTAATCCGTAGGCATCTGCACGATAGTAGTCGGAGCACCACTCCCATACATTCCCTGCCATATCATACAGTCCATAATTATTTGGAGGATATGATTTTACTGGTGCTGTATTTATGTAACCATCATCAGCTGTGTTTTTGTACGGGAAAATACCTTGCCAAAAATTCGCTTTATCAGAAGACTGACTAGCAGGAGTGTTCCCCCATGGATAGATTGGATTGGTTAAACCTCCTCTTGCTGCATGCTCCCACTCTGCCTCAGTAGGAAGTCTTTTACCTGCCCAATTGGAGTATGCCACGGCATCCTCCCAAGATACATGAACAACGGGATGATTTAATTTGTTTTCAATAGAGCTTTCTGGACCCTCGGGATGTCTCCAGTTTGTGCCACTTTTCCATTTCCACCACTGAGTCTCATCACTTAGTCCAACTGGAGCAGGTGCTTTTTTAAAAACTAACGAACCCGGTAAGAGTAAACTATCTGGTGGCTTAAGAGTGCCCGGGGGCAGTGTCTCTTTCATCTGGTCCCAATCAATCACTCTCTCCGCAACCGTAATATACCCGGTGCTGTCTACAAACTCACTAAACTGTCTGTTCGTTACTTCATGAATATCAATCCAAAATGAAGAGGTTTTGACTTTAAAACTGGGGTATTCATTTTCATATGCACCAGTATTGTTTGCCCCCATGGTGTACTTTCCAGCTGGGATAAGCACCATACCATTTTTTTCTATTAAACTATTTTCATCTTTCGAACAACTCAAAGCACATAAAGACAAATTAGCAAAAATGACTATCTGAAAAATATTTAAACTAAGGTTTCTTCTAATCATTGACATACGTATTTCAATGTATCGCTTGGTAAGAAGCCAATACGATGTGCTATAAATTTAACCTCATCACAATGACCTAGTAACAAAGGCTCTTTATATGGCCTCCAGCCGATCCAGGGAAAATCATCGTCCTTAAATTTGTATCCTATAGCTGCCCCTTTCGTATCACATGTTATGGTTGTTTTTCCACCATTATGAACAATTATTGGAGAGCTTGTCTTAGGCTGTATTTTTTTAGGCCAAAACTGTTTAATTAATTCCTCTTCTGGTATAAAGCCCTTATCTTCTATCTCTTTCATCCACCTTTCCGCCTCGCTACGTAGTTCAATTAATTTTCTTTTGTGGTTTTCATCATTAGCAAGATTTTTCAATTCAAATGGATCATTTAAAACATCAAAAAGTTCTTCTGTAGGTTTCGCTGATCTAAACCATTGAGCCTGATTATCATTTAATTGTCCAACTGAATTAAGTCGGAGTAGCTCCTGCATAGTAGCCATATTTTCTCTATACTGAAGAGGCAAATAATAAGGCTTGTCAGGATTAAAGTTTTTTAGATACTTAAATCGCTTGTCTCTAACAGCCCTTATCATATCATAGTGCTCATCAAACCTATCAGCAGCAGCATGGATGTATAACCTTTCACTTTTTGATTTAAACTTTCCTTCAAATGGTTTTCCCTGATGGTAAGCCTCTGGCTTTATATTGGCCATTGATAAAAGAGTCGGTGCAAAATCAACAAAACTAATGAGCCTATCATCAAACTCCCCAGCACGAAATTTGTCAGGAAACCTGATTATCATTGGAACCTTTATTCCAGAATCATAAAGAAGTCTTTTTTGTCTTGGTAGAGGGCCACCATGATCAGTGTACCAAACAATAATAGTCTTCTCTAACAACCCATCATCTTCCAACTGTTTGATAATCATACCTACTTTTTGATCCATTTCTACAATATTAGAATACATTCTTCTCATGTCTTTTCTGACAACCTCATTGTTAGGCAGGTATGGAGGAACATTTATTTTGATATTTTCTTCAACGTACAGAGGTTTTTTAATTCCTTCAAATCTTTTCCACCATTTTTTTATTGATCTATCTGGTGGGAACGGATCAATATCAAAATGTCTATACCACGGGTTCCAAAGGTTAGACTCGTGAGTAACACCAAAATTAAACACTGAAAAAAAAATTTTACCGGATGGCCTGTTTCTCCAATGAGCAAAAATACTTGACTCATCCCATGCTATTTTTGACTTATAAAATTGGTAGTCCTCTTTTTGATTGTTTGTGCAATAGTATCCATTCTCCCTCATTATTTGACTTACCATCTTTACATCATTTGGCGGTACTACTTCATAATTAATAATCCCTTTTTCTTTGGCTGCAGGCTGCTGAGATAGTGTTCGCATATGATGTGCCCCAATGCTTGAAGGATACATACCAGTAACAATTGCTGCTCTACTAGGAGAACACACCCCGGAAACAGAGTAGACGTTTTTATAGCAAACTCCCTCAGCCGCTAATCTACTCAAATTAGGAGTTTCTATCGTTGAATCGCCAAATGAAGGTATATACTCGCCCAAATCTTCCGCCACAAGCCAAACAATATTATATTGTTGTTGTTTTTTATTATCATGGGTTAAACTAGAATTACAAGAGGAAAAATAAAGGCATAAAAAAATAACGAAATAAAATTTACTTGCTTTTATTATACTCATTATATGCTTTTTGGAATTCAGGTAGGATTGAATCATACTCAGAGGGTGCAATAAATATGTTTTGAACGTACTGTTCAGAAAGTTTGATTAGATCATCAGCTACCGCTTTATGTTCATCTTTTATGTTATACTTTTCTGAGGGATCATGATCAACATTATAAAGCAGAGGCAGATCATTATTAGTAAACTCGTCATTCCAAGGGTTCGGATCCTTAATATAAATTTTCCACTCGTTATGCCTTAATGCGACTAGTGTATCTTGCCGGTAGTACTGAATATCTGAACGAACCGGTTCGTTATTAAAAAAAGAATTAGATATATCTAAACCATCTAATCCTTGGTTCTCATAATTTTTAACGCCAGCAATAGACATAAAAGTGGGCAACAGATCAAGTGCCGAGCAGATAACATTTGATGTTACACCCTGAGGTACACTTCCTGGCATCCAGGCGATAGCAGGAACACGGAATCCACCCTCATAAACACTTCCTTTATTCCCTCTTAAGAGTCCAGACGAGCCTCCATCGATACCAGCCCAACCCCATGGGCCATTATCACTGGTAAATATCACAAACGTATTCTTAGCTATGTTTAGATCTTTTAAAGTCTTTAGAAGCCTGCCTACGCTTTTATCAATTTCTTCAACAACATCACCATACAAACCTCGCTTACTTTTTCCTTTATAAATATCGCTCACAAGCAAAGGAGTGTGAGGTGCAGTGTGGGCTAGATAAAGAAAAAATGGTTTATCTTTGTTTTCTTTTATAAATCTTATAGATCTGTTTGTAAACATATCTATAAACTTACTTTGATCAATATCTACACCTATCGTGTCCATATTACTTAGAAATGGAAGTGGCGGAAAATTATTTCTAGCATAATCCCATTTCCCCTCCGGTCTCATATCGTTTGAGTATGGGATGCCATAAAAAATATCAAACCCATGATTTGTTGGCATATACTTTTCCAAGTGTCCCAGGTGCCACTTCCCAACACATGCCGTACTATAACCAAGATTATCCAGTTCTGAGGATATTGTTTTAATCGCCGGATCTAAGCCTCCTGCATTATCAGGAAATAATACACTTCGTTTACCATACATCCCCGTTCTAACCGGTAATTTCCCTGTTAAAAGAGCCGCACGGCTAGGGGTGCAAATCGAAGAACCGACATAAAACTGAGTCAATCTCATTCCCTCTAGCGCCATTTTATCAAGGCTTGGTGTACGAATCGTAGGATGGCCAAATGAACTAAGGTCACCATAACCCAGATCATCGGTAAAAATAATTATAAAATTAGGTTGAGCTCGTTCCTTATTAGTACGACAACCAAACTGAAAGATCAAAAATAAAAACAGTAAAATGGTTTGGATATTTCTCATTGCTCTTTTTTAATTAAAGTTTCATCAATTAATTCATAAACGTTCTTAAAATGCTTTCCGAAGTTAGCTTTACCTCTCCTTCTAGTTTGAGTTATTAATATGTTGTTGTCTAAATCAATTCGCAAAACTGATGAAGTAGCAGAACCGTGTCCTATTACATTGTCACTTAGTAAGTATCTCTCTTTTCCCGTAATTTTATCTTCTGTTTTCCAATTTTGCATTACAATCCCAATACCTCTTGCCTGATCTTTGTCCCATGCATTATTAAATCTGATTCCAGGATAAAACTGATTAAGATCTATTGGGAGTAACTTCTTAAAAGTCTCTTCTGAAAAATATTTTTTCCCATTATAAACCCCACGTTGAAGTAGCATTTGACCTAAAATTGCGAGATCATAGGCGGTAGTATGAACGCTATAGCCAAGGGACCATTGATGGAATGTGTTGTCCATTCCAAGAGGTTCATAAAGGTACTCTTGAAACAACCTGAAAACACTCTTTCCAGTGACTAATTCCATAACCTTTCCAGCAAGTTCATAGCTTGTTCCATTGTATCGATACGAGGTTCCAACAGTATCATTTTTTATAACATGATATAGTGTATTTTCTAACCAATGATTGTGAACGCCATCGTATAATCCGTGCCCGTAGAAGCCTCCTGTATGGGTGAAAAGGTGCCTCATTGTGATTGCTTGTGGGCCTTCAGTGGGAAATTCTGGCAAATATTTTCCAACAGGGTCATCTATGCCAATCATATTTTGTTCTACAAATTGGGCAAAAAGTATTCCAGTAAATAATTTAGTTATCGAAGCAATTTCAGTTGGTGTATTTATTGTAAAGACACCGAAGTCATCGCTACCGAAAGCTTCATGGTATATTATTTCCCCATCCTTTGCAATAACCATATCGAACGGTGAGCCACCATCCTCTATCCAATCTTTACATATTTTGTCCATTTTCTTAGTAAATCTTGAATACTTTTTATTCTTTTTACGCTTAAGATGTTCAAATTTATCATTGCCACTAAAGGTTTTGTCTGGAAACTTTAAGTCACTATAATAATTTTCTTTTCCTAAAATAATTTGTTTTATTTTTGAATGAAAATCACCGTCGTATATAAGCGGAGTCAGTTTCCGATTGGGCTTTAAACCTTTTTTTTGCATATCATCAAGAAAACATAAATAAAGAATTTGCTTTTTCTGCATAAGAAAAGATTCGAATGTTTTTAAACCTAAGAAATTTCCAGCTGCTTCTCCATGATCGTTCCATGTTTCCCTTGATATTTCATTTACGGGTAAATAATCAAGACGGGCACTTAAAAAACTTGCCCATGCAGTCCAATTTTCCGATGTGCAAAGAAGTGTTCCTGATCTTTTTAATATATCTCCATTTTTTCCTTTAATTTCAGCATAATAACCATATCTTCCAGTTTCTTTTGGATAAAAAACTTCATTTAAATTAGTATCGAACCACCTAACTTTTATTTCATAACCCCCACCAAGATATTTTTTCGCAAGTTCAGGTTTGTCCAATGCAAATTCAGGAAAATTTCCAATACGCATGTATAGCATCATATTATGGGTCCAATCAGACTTAAGATTCAGTAAAGGTATAACATCAATATTTAAAAATTGATGATATTCAATAGCTTCATACTTTTGTTTTAAATACTCTTTTGAATCTTCATCGTTTAAAATTTTTACCTTTATCTTCCAATCCCAGTCCTTATTAGGCATCTTTAAAACTATTCGATTTATACCCTTATTTAACGGCGCAGAAATATACTCTTCAATAGAGCTAAATGTGTTACCCGCATAAGCGTGCTGGTAATTATTGTTCACAAATAATTTTACACCATCTGTGGTGCTGAATAAAAAGTTCACATTTTCATCTTTTTTTGAAGAAATCTCAAAATACCCATAAGTAACTGCATAGGCAGTATCATCTAAGTATAAATTAATATCAAATATATCATCAACAGATTGAATCACTTGTCCATCATGTACGCTCTTATCATTACTAAATAGCCCTTCATCATCTATGTAAGCGTTATCAATCATTTGGACTATATCTTTCGTATCAGGTGATTTAAAAACCCTTGATATATACATCTCGCTTAAAAATGAATTCGTATTCAGGTCATGTATTTTTTGACCATAGATAAAATAAAAGATAAATAAAAAGAACAGTAAAATATATTTTTTTAGCATCTAGTAAAACCTACATTTATCTGATGTAATCCTTGTAACGAACCCAATCATAGTCAGCATAATCATTTGATTTTTTACCATTACTGCTTGAGAAAACACCTAGCAATGCCCCTGTATAGTTTCTATCAAGCATTTTTATAGCATCTACAGTTGTGTAGTAATCAAAATTTTTACCATTATCTAAGGAATAATAGAAATTATATTTATCTTTTTTTGAAGTCACTCTAAGGATTATGCTGCCATCATAATTTTTCAAAATAATTTTTTTTAGTGATACCACTTCTCTATTCTTCTCTTTTAGTCTCTGTTCAAGGTAGAATTTTTTACCAATTTTGTAGACTGTATTAGTCATGTAGTTCCATTCCTTTTGGTAATGAATAATACCAGACTCAACCTTATCATCAGATGGGTAATACTCCATTTTAACTTCATAATCAAAGTCACTTTCTCTTTGACGAAAACCAATCATAGTAAATCTTTTTCGATTTTCAATTTTATTTGGCTTAGAAAACAGCCTTAAAAAACCAGGCTTACTTTCAAGAGAAAAAGTATTTTTTTGGGGTACTCTTATGAATGTCCAATCAAGACCTAGATTGTTAGCTGTAAAATCATCAATAAATGAATTATTTATATACTGTGGTTTATTAGGGAATGGCAGAATAGAGAAACGCTCTACCTTGCCAGTCTCTGGAGCCGGTACTGGGAATAAATATCTTAGTGGCTCCCATTTTGTATCAGATACTTGTACCCATTTTACAATACTAGGCTCCCACTGCATGGGTATTAAATATGTTTCCCTTCCCATGTTTGCATCTCCATCTAAATCATTTCGCTTACCAAGGGATACCATATACCACCTACCATCCTGCAATTCAATAATATCTGCGTGCCCAGTACTATTAACAAAATATTCATTTGTAAGGTGGCGAGTTGTAAGAATTGGGTTTCTCTGATTTTCAATATAAGGACCAAAAATATCTTCACTTGCAGCAATCATCACAGCATGATTTTTACCTGTTCCTCCCTCAGCAACTAATAAATAATATAAGCCATTCTCCTTGTAAATGTGTGGCCCCTCTGTACAACAGCCAAAGACCCCATCCCAGACTGTGCGTCTTTTACCGATTAGTTTCCATTTTCTTATATCCAACTCCTGTATCCAAATCTCACCTATCCCATTTGAATTCATATCTCCAGGTGAGTGAGTACCTGTAAAATATACCTTGCCATTTGTATCAAAGAAAATATCAGGATCAATTCCCGGTGCTCCCTCAATTATATGTGGCTCTGACCAAGGGCCTTTGGGATTTTTTGCAGTGATGATAAAATTACGCATTAAACCAGGTTTACCATCCCCTGAATTATATACATTGGTAGTTATAATATAAAAAGTTCCGTTATGATACCTAATTGTTGGAGCATGAATTCCTCCATCTGACTGAACATCCACCAAATTCATATTACCATTACACTGGTCTTCTCTATGCAGCCCATGACCTATCAACTCCCAATTAACTAAATCTTTACTATGGTGAATAGGAAGACCTGGAAAATATTCAAAAGATGAATTAACTATATAATAATCATCTCCGGCGCGACATATCGATGGATCTGGATGAGCACCACTTATTATTGGATTTATAAAGTAACCTTCCTTACTATAAATAATCGAAAAAAATAGAATGCAGTTTAAAAAAAATGTCCTCATAATTGTTATCCTAATTTGTTTTAAAATTATCCATAGACCTGTGATTTTGAACAATTCCACCATATGGAAACCATTGGGTATCTGATCTATTATTTTTAAAAATATTTGACATTTTTATAATAAGGTCTGGGTGCTCCGATGAAATATTATTTTGTTCAGATATATCTTTTTTTAGATTATAAATCTCAATCTCTGAATTAATTCCATTTCGGACTCCTTTCCAATCTCCGATCCTACAAGATTGGCGAAAACCACCATCAGGAAGAGCTTGAAACCAACCACTTAGCTGAATCTCCCAGTTCAAATATTCATGTTTAATTTGATCCAAATTTAAAAGCGTTGGTAAAAATGATATTCCATTAGTTTGGATGGGGATCTTTACACCTGCAACTTCAGCCAAAGTAGGCATAATATCCTGAAAAGAGGATACATGATTCGATATAGACCCACTTTCTATCTTATCTTTCCAAAGCACTATTAAAGGAACTCTAATACCACCTTCATAAAGATCTCGTTTATAGCCTTTAAGATTGCCATTGCTATTAAAAAATTCATAATCATGACCATCTGGCGAGCCATGGGGCCCATTGTCGCTAGTGAATAGTATTAGCGAATTATCCAGCTGTCCTATATCAGCAAGTTTTTTTATCAACCGTCCCACTTGTTTATCAAGCAGGGTAATCTTTGCTGCATGAACTCGCTCAATCTCTGGCCAGCCTTTTTCTGCATATAACAATGTATCGCGAATAGGACCTTCGAAAGAGTGTGGTGCACGGTAAGACATAAAAAGAAAAAATGGCTTATCATTATTCTGATCTAAAAACTCAAATGCCATGTCCGTTCTAAGAGCGTCCTTACAATCGTATTCTAAATAATTATATGAAATATATTCTTTATCACCATTTATCCATAGACGATTTGGAGGAAATTCTCTTTTCCTATTAAATCGTGCTTTCCACTGTTCTTGGACAGCATAATCAAAGCCATGACCGTAGGCCCAGGTATCTACGCTATCTGGATGATCCAAGTGCCATTTACCTATAAAAGCGGTATTATATCCAGCTTCTTTAAGCATTTCTCCAAGCGTGAAGGAGCTTTTATCAAGCCATACTCCATGCCACTTATCCTCACCAAAAAAACCTGCATTGCCTCTTATAGCATTAAACGTGGTGCTCTCTCCTGTAAGTAAGACAGATCTAGATGGCGAGCATACACTGTTTCCAGCATAGAAATCGGTAAATCGCATGCCCATTCTAGCAAGCCTATCAAGTTCTGGGGTTTTAATGATTTCCTGACCGTATGAACCTAATTCACCATATCCAAGGTCATCAGCTAAAAGTAGGATAATATTAGGCCTTTTTTGTGAAATTTTATTTTTATCGTAATTAAAAAAATGTGTAACAATTATAAAAAAAATAATAAATAATATTAAAATTTTAATTTTAAAATGTTTGTTCATAGTTCGCTAGCTGCCTTCGAAGTTCTTTTTTAAAGTCATCGTGCATTTTTGTCCCTAGACCAATCTTATCGGAAGTTTCATTTGCCTGTGTAAATAAGGTTCCAATAAGTTTATGTTCTCGATCAACCCAACAGGTGGTCCCCTCGTAGCCACCTACTCTCAGTATGTTTTTTTCATAGGGATTAGTTTTACTTGTTAAATAAAAGGCATATCCGGTCTGGTATCCATCATCGTTTTCTTCTCCTGGTGGTTTAGATGTCATCTGATTTATGGATTCCTTTGTTAAAAATTCATTATTTGGCTTAGATGAATGGAAAAATAACAACCTCATAAAATCAATATAACCATTTGCAGTTCCTAGCATCCCTTCTCCACCTAAAAACAGATTTTTATCTGCCGAATATTCTGGAACACTCTTCCCAAAAATATCTAGCTCTCCGGCCAGCGCCTGTCTCAGATATCCATCTCTTCCTGTGTGACACGGAATAAGGCTGACTCCCTGAGGAATTGAATATTTCAACCCTTTTATTTTATAGGGCCTTGTTATTTTTTTAATAACTAAATCATTGAGTGAACTTCCAGTTGCCCGCTCAAGCACTAAACCTAGAACAGTTGTATTAAGACCATATCTATACATTTCACCTGAATGTTGTATTAAAGGAATCTTGGATAGCCGATAAATTAATGAGTCAGAATTTTTTTGATTTGGAACATCTACTTTTTTGATCAGCGAGTCTAAACACTCAAAACCGGTCAGAGCATAATAGAAGCCTGCAGAATGATTAAATAAGTTTTTTATTTTTAAAATTGAGTCATTTTCCGATAAAAAAATTGGGCATGCGCTTTCCCCTGCTTTTAATTTGCCTAAACTTACACCATCAGTGTTTACGGCAACTTTTAGGTCTTTAAACTCAGGAATGTACTTTGCAACAGGTTCCTCCATGGAGATATATCCATCTTCAATTAGATCCATGGCAATTGAAATCGTTACTAATTTGCTCATAGACCATATTCTCATCCAAGTATCTTCTTGGATACTTATATCTGGTAATAACTTTTTGTTTATCGCACTGTGTTCATATATTATTTTGCCATTTGAATCCTTAATTAAAGAATAAATAAATGGATAAATACCATCTCCTACATATTGATCTAATATTTTATTAAGAGGTATGCTGTCTAGTTCTAAAATATTCTCTTTTTGAACTTTTTCGCATGAAAAATTTATTGTTCCAATAAAAAGAAAAGCGGCTAATAAAATAAAAAAATAAATTATTTTACTTTTTAAATATTCCTTATTCATTCTCAAAAATCTGCTTGTATAGCTCCCCGCGAAAATCATTATAGAATTCATACGCTCCTTTTTGAAGTGAATTTGATTGAGTCATCAAAACACCAACAAAGCGTCTTTTCGGATCAATCCAAAACTGAGTACCCTCATATCCTCCACCCTGCCAAAGACCCTCATCACCCCAACCACTTGCACGAAGTGTATCACCAGTAACCCACAGGTTATATCCATTGTACCCCCACTTACTATCTAGCTGGGTCTGGGGTGAGGTTATTTCATTAATTGATTTTACCTTTAAAAAACTTTTCCCATTAAGCATACCCTTGTTTAAAAAAATCCTTAAAAAATCGGAATAACCATCAGCGGTAGCTATCATACCTTCGCCACCTAAGAAAGCCCTGTTATCTGAACTATAAGTTGGAAATGCAGGGCCAAATATATCAAGTTCATTTTCTCTGACAAGCCTAAGCACAGTATCTATACCTGTCGCACATGGTAAAAGCTCTTCGTCTATAGCTAGATTATAT
The DNA here is from genome assembly GCA_964343085.1 of uncultured bacterium. Classification (GTDB taxonomy): domain Bacteria; phylum Fidelibacterota; class Marinisomatia; order Marinisomatales; family UBA1611; genus CAZLPW01. The sequence goes on from CAYFIF010000004.1 coordinate 16,924, forward strand.
TTTAGGCCATTGATGCCCAGTTTTTTTGTCATTCTTAATTTAACTAAAGTTGCTAAGTCTGTGTGAGTTGCTCTTTCGGCGACCAGACCCAGGACAGTTGTGTTTAAACCATAAAAATGAGACTCTCCAGGTTGCTGAATGAGTGGCACTTTCGAAAATTTATTAATTAAATCACTCCCATCAGCTGCTATTGGAATACTCTGATCTGCAAGAGCAGAGTTAATACATTTATTTTTAGTCGTTGCATAATAAAAACCTGCCGTATGATTGATAAGATGCCTGAGTGTCATTTTATGTTTGACAGGCTCTAACTCATACGAGCAAGTTTTTGAAATGGAATCTGACAAAGCCAATGATACTCCATTTAAATCTGTTGCAACCATAAGATTTTCAAACTCTGGAATATACTTTGTGACTGGTTCATCTAGGTTAAGAATATTATCCTCAATCAGATCCATGATAATGGTAATAGTAACAATCTTGCTCATGGACCAGATGCGGATCCACGTATCTTTGTTAATCCTCACACCAGGAAGAAGATCATTGTTTACAGCACTGTGCTCATATAAAACCTTGCCTTGGATATCCTCCAAGCGTAGATAAAGAAAAGGATGCAACCCTTCACTAATTTGATCATCTATAAGTTTATCTAAGGCCGCCTTATCAGTAATAGTAATCGATTTTGAATATTTCTCTTTACAAGAGATTGTCAAAACCAATAAAAAAATAGAAATAAAATATTTTTCTTTTAGCATATTAGCTTATCATATACCCGCTAATACTTCAAAGAGATTCCAACCTGCTGGACACTTCCCAAATATTCAAGAGATTCAAATGAATAGTTCATAATAACCTTATTATTTTTTAACCCAGGAACATTGAGACCAAGCCCAAAGGAATATTCTTTTTCACTTTCAGCCAAGAATAGAGAATTAATTCCGGCCCTGATAAAGAATAGATTGTTTAACATACTTATTTCAAATCCAGAATTAATATAGTTTGCATTATCATTTGGAGAAACGGCGTCAACTGACCACAAAAGTCTCAAAAGCGAACCTAGTATAATTTCGTCCGAGATTCCAAACCTTAGGACAAGCGGTAAATCAAAACGGTCAGTGGATAGAACACTTGTGACGCTTTCATTATTTCCCTCTATTGTCTGATTTACATCAGCTGCAACAAGGAGATCATCCCCAGTCATTTTTAATTTTGGACCAAAATTGCTTATGCTTGTACCTAACCGAAATCCAAAAGGCGTCTCAAAAATAGTACCCAGATCAAGTGCCCCGCCTCGTGCGTGGCTGCTTGCTATGGTTTGTTGTATGTATTTACCATTAAACCCTATAGAAAAACGGTCTGTTAGGTTTATTGCATAGGTTAAACCTATTGCGTAATCAGCAGCTTTAAATGTTTCTCCAGTGTCTTCATTCCCATACCTTGTTACTTCCATCTCATCCATAGTAACAGATGTAATATTTATTCCAAATGAGTTTCTAGGGCTTAATGGCATTGTAAAACCAAAATAATCATAGGATATATCTGCGATCCAGTTGGCATGATTAAAATAGATTTCCTTTGTTTTATAAAAGCTTAATCCTGCTGGGTTCCAATACATTGCTGTCGCATCATTCGCAACCGAGGTAAATGCACTGCCCATACTCACGGCCGCTGAACCAGCACCGATAGATAAAAATTTAGCGGCGGTTGTGCCTGTCTTATCAACAGAGAATAAATAAGGATTAAACAGAATGGCCAATATTAAATAAACATATATTTTTTTCATTTTACGATAGCTACCTTCCCTATTTTTTCTCCAATGTTTTTTGCTTCCACATGGTAAACATAAACACCATAAGAAGCTGCTAAATTATCTTTAGTAAGTAGATCCCAACGTCCCGTTCCTGATTCAATAGGAGACGAGTGGTTTATAATCCTGACCAACTCACCTGATATTGTATATATCCGTATTATACATTCGTTTGGTAAATACCTGAACTGGATCTCTCTTGGACCCCTACCTGTATTAAACGTATTTTGAGTCTCAAAGGCACTCGCAGCAAAATAAGGATTAGGAACTACTTTTATTTTGTCCATATCATACGAAGCACTGTCCTGATTAATGTAGGATGCAATTGTACTAAACTCGTAGACATCCGTACTCAGAAAAGGTTTATCAATGATAATGTAAGCAGTATCACCTGCCTCAGGCTCACTATTGACTAATATCTCATCATACGGTAACAAGTTTAACAAAAACCGCCACGACGGCAACGGATTACCTTCGTCATCCTCATGATCCATAAAAACAATCCAGTCGCTCTCCCTATCACCATCAGCGTTAAAATAACCATCCGGATCTCCAAAAGGGATCACATCAACAAAACCAACCGGTATCTGCTGCCAGTCTATATCATCATCACCTGTTAAAGATACCTGACGCTCTACTTTAAAGTTCACCGCCTTCGCAGGATGTAAAAACCCAGGAAAACAGGTTGTACTGTTTGGCAAAAATCTCATACAAAGATCTATACTGGAGTCGGCCTGCTCTTCAAGAAAAATTATCCTGTAATCATAAGGTAGCATTGACCCAACCACATTGAACGTATAATATCTCCCAACATCAAACGTCCATAGGCTGTCCGATGTCCAATAAGAAAGGTCCTCGTTAAATCCAAGACTCTCAACATTATTGAATGACAATCGGAACCCATCAATAACCTGAGCATCAGAGACAGGCAAAGACTCCGCATCTTTGATCAAAGTATCCGGTCTATCTTCATTTGTAATATCTATCAAATTATATGATTTAGTGGTAGCAGTATCGTAACCAGCAATACCCTGTTGATTAGCAAAAATAGTATCTTCAAAAGTGATACGATAGTCATGATTATCTTTCACGGATGCGGGATCAACTATCTCAAGATAGATCTCACCACTAGAAGAACCAGATACATGATCGATTTTCTCACCAGAAAAAGTTGCTTCAACATACCCAGCTGCCGGAGGAGAAGGAACCACCTCTACAACATTAGGACCCATCTCTATCGCGCCTGTGAGAGGATGGACTCTTAGCCTCATGGGCGAGTCACTGGGAATAATATTATTCGTTATATCTCCACCATAATCGTAAGAGACAACCGCATAATAATAACGCTGACCATTAACCACATTATTATCTACGTAAGAGTGAACTAAACCAGTATCATCACCTAAATAAAATTTTACACCATTAAGGTCTATCGGATGCCACCCCCTCTTCCCGTTAACCAGATCCCATCGTGCGGGTATCCCATTTTGAACATATGGCTCCATAAAGGTAGCGTTCCCATCACCATCTGTAATATTATAGGCATCATTAAACTCAAAATCTGTGGCTCTGTAAACTTTATAACCTTCAAAATCATAGAGATCTACTCCATTCGTTATCTTTCCCATATACTTATCACGAGTCTGCTCTGCACTCGTATCCCAATAAAGAGTTACCCTGCCATCACCTGCTACTGCAGTTACTTTAGGAGGGTTAGGAGCCTTGGCAAACTGATAGTCGCTCTCATAGGTTAATTGTGCAACATATTTGTTCCTGATCGCGTCCTGCTGATCATTGCCCATCATAATCGCCATCGCAATACGCTCCGTCTGACCAGCCTTTAATGGAAAAAAACCAGAAGAGATCTGCATGTCAATGCTCCCTGGTTCATCACCACCCGGTGGTGGTATCCAGATGTTACCTGGTGATAAATAATAGACCCAGAGGGAGGCATCGCTGGAAGTATTAAAGCTCCCATCATTTCTTTGCACAGATGTAAGTCCCATTTGATCAGACTCTGATACATCCGTCTTATCAATATTGGGCTCACCAGGAAAACCTGTGCCAGAGCCTGAGGTTGGCATTTGATCACCAACTCCCGCATCAAGACCACCTGACTCATCACCATTAAGCCCCACATCATCAACCGCTAGCCAGTCACCATCATTATCAATAAAATCGTCTCTAGACTCATCAATCATCTCATCGATCCCCTCATCGATCCCTTCATCAATCGCCCCATCACCGTCATTATCAATCCCATCTGCATAAGGTTTACCAATATCTTCAGTATTTACATCATATAGAATAATATCTGTATCAGGAACTCTGTAACGAAGCCATGGATCCTGGGATGCCTCAAGAACCATTGCCTCATCTACCAGCGGAGACCCAACATCACAACCAAGACCAATCGGATACTCTAATAGATAAGGATCTTCAGGATCTGCATTATTATCAATGCCATCAGCATAACCTGCACCTAAATCCTCCTCATCCAATCCAATAATATGAATCAAACCCTCTTGGTAGCCATCATTTGGTATCGGCCATATGTTCCAGGTCTGAGACGCTGATAAACTAATCATATCTTCAGTAATGACTGGACTCCCCGCTTCACCATTACCATTATTATCTATATGATCAGCAAAACTAACACCACTCTGATTGGCTATGGGAACATGGCTCAAGTTCTCATCAACCAAACCATTATTATTATCATCAACAGAGTTACCTAAAATCTCATTTACGATCATGGCCTCACTAATAATAGGCCCCATTGTCTCTCCGTCACCATCATTGTCAATCCGGTCTTTATTATTACCTGGTGTCTCAATAAATGAAGTAGCAGCAACACCAACTAGATCAGAACCAAAGGCCGGGCCTCCGATACCATCAAAGTCTAAACCCCAAGCAATATCTGTCAGCAAGTCAAAGTCAATGACATCATCTCCACAGTCACCGTTGCCTCCTATACAGTTGGCCAACCAATAGCCAAATGCCACCTTATCATAGTCATAGGACCCATCATTAGTTACCTCATGCAACAAGAATACAACATCCTCAATCAGAATCTGCTTCCACTCCATGGCCCTGACACCAACCTGTATACCAGCACCCCTGCGAGATAGATCAGTTGTATCCGGAGCGTACGGATAACCAACAATATAGTTGCGATCATCAGAGATCTTGTAAAATACCTCTTGACCAGCGTTAAACTGGTTCTTACCAAAATACCCGTTCCAAGAACCTGACCAACCCGGATCATTCTCATCATCAGCTTTATCGGGCCAGGTCTCTGGCCATGAACTCTCATCATCACTGATAGCTATTTTGTAAGAGTTCGGGTTAAGATAACCTGGAATCGGCTCCCACATCATAGAGTTGCCCTCCTGGTCACTGCGGTGAGTAATCGTAACTAGTGGCTTCTTCTCACCAGAGCTGGTCACCACCTCACTACCAACATAAAGAGCCTGGTAGGCTATATAGCCGCGACCGGAGTTGGTTGGCCATTCGTAAAAAAATGCATTCGGTCCTGATAAATCATTTCCACTTGATCCATAGTTTTGAATAGAGACTCTTATTTTATTTACATCAATTGAGGTAACCCTTCTATAGTTTGGATCCCCACGGTCATCTGACTGAGCAATTATAAAAGAAAAACAAAACAGTGGATAATTAAAAATAGTATTAAGGTGAAATCCCATTTTTTTCATTTTACGATAGCTACCTTCCCTATTTTTTCTCCAATGTTTTTTGC
>CAYFIF010000004.1:22590-34858 GCA_964343085.1 uncultured bacterium
CCTGGTCACTGCGGTGAGTAATCGTAACTAGTGGCTTCTTCTCACCAGAGCTGGTAACCACCTCACTACCAACATAAAGAGCCTGGTAGGCTATATAACGACGATCTGAATTGGTTGGCCATTCGTAATGAAAACCATAAGCTCCACCACCTCCGCTTGATCCGATATTATGTATAGAGGCCCTGACTCTGTTCACATCAACCGGTGTCTCTCTGCGATAATCAGGATCACCTCTTTCTTTTGACTGGGAAAAAGGCATCCCACAGATTAACAAATACAATACTATTCGTCCTGCATCACCTTGTCTTTTAAAATCCAAACTGTATTCCTAATTGGATCTGCCTTGGTGAATCATACCAGTCTGGTCTATTAAAAAATTCAGAAACTGTGTTTGGCCTCATTGGCTCAAAAGGGCTTACAGTTTCGGCCCGCCTTTTCTCGATTGTCTCTCTAGCATTTCCGGTATCACCGTAAACAATAATTTGATTGCGCCTATCAGTTAGATTATATATACTCAAATAAATTTTACCTCCCAAACTAGCAAAATTGATTTTTTTATGTATCTTGAGATCAAACCTATATGTAACGGGTTTTCGACGACTATTGCGTTTTAAAACATTAGAAAGTACTTCGCCCTGCATTTCGTAGTTTGTTATTCGAGGCGTGTAAGGATACCCACTCCCAAACTGAAATATTAGATTAGCACCCCAGCCTTTTAGACTTGTAAAGATAGTGCCATTAAGATTGTGCGTCTGATCCCAGTCGAGCGGGACCATAGATCTGGTCGGTTCATTACCAGCTAAGACAGCACCAAACTCTTCTGTTGGATCTGAGTTAGCCCCTTCGGCAATCTGATAGGTATAATCAATCTGACCACCTATTTTCCTGTTTATTTTTCTAAAAAAAGTAGTGATTATTCCTCTTGAATTAGAGTAATCTTTATTTACGTAGGTGTAGTATGTTTTACCATCACCAAGGTCAATTGGAATACCACTAGAAACATAATTACGCGCGTCTCTGTAAAATGCTCGGATTTCCAATCTGGTATTGCTAGCGATCTCTTGCTTAAGACCAAGTTCGTAGCTAACGGTAGTTTCTGGCTTTAAATCAGGATTCCCAAAAATGCCAAAACTAGATCCGGTTTCGCTTATCTTGTAGTCAGTATTATCGTAGAGAAGAGCAAAATCTGGAATCTTAAAAAAATAACCATATGCAAAATGGATTACTCCTTTATCTGAAATTGGATAGGCCACAGCAAATCTGGGACTAAATTGAGATTTAACTGAGGTCCTCTTCCACCAACCCTTTCTTTCAGCTAAATCAGGTTGATCATTAAAACGATCGTAATACTCAGCATAGGTGTGGTCAACATTATTACCCAAGCTATCCTGATCAGTGTATGATATAGATCCCCATTCAATATTCTCAAGCTCTTCTATAGTTAAAGAATCTAGAGCCGGATTCCGAGGGTCTTTAATGTAAGGCTCGTGGATATTGTTAGGGACACTACTATTAGGGTCAAAAAGTTCATACCTCAGTCCCAGATTTATTATAATATCCTTATACTCAATTTTATCTTGCAAATAAAAGGCAAACTCTTTTGGATTTTTTTCATATGTTGTTCTTGTGAAGCTTCCAATCTCAGGTATGGAGAGTGTATATACCTGATCAGTTCTTGAGGAATCAAGTATTGAGTAACTATCCAGATTCAGTTGGCTGATTGTGTAATCCATCCCAATCTTCACCTCATTGTATTTGTTGATCTGGCTGGTAAAATCAAATTTGATACTTTGGGTGTTTGTCTCTCGCTCAAACCTTCGATTATCTACGCCTGCTCTATATAATGAATAGGGAGGATTAAAGATTACATCATCTCCGTATTTTTCTTTGATATGATCCGGGACAATTCCCTGTGTGTTTGCCCAGTAAAGACTGTCAGGGGTTACATACCTCTGGTCTAGTGAATCCTGAAATAAATTTGTTTCAAAACTATATATGTATCTGCTCAGGTTGATCTTGAAAAAAGTTGCTGGTGATAAAGATTTAGATAAACTGAAACTATAAAGCTGGCCTTTCTTATAATTTGTTCGCTGACCCTCATCAATCAATTGTAAAACATAATTGTAGTCTTGATTGATTCGACTATCAAATATGGTATTCAACTTGATCATTGTTGTCGGACTCAAACTAAATGTAATCTTATTCTGAGTTGACCATGATTGATGCCAGTTCAGACTCTTAAAAAATGGTTTTTTCTTTTCATCTCCAAAATCAAAATATTTATTATCATTATTATCAACAAAAACTGTGTCCCCATACATCGTGAAAGTTTGAAGACCATTGAGCCAACCCTGAGAATTATTAACTCTGCCACTTGAATAAAATGATATTCTTCCAGGAACTATAGGACCACTTAGATTAGCGGATATACTGTAATCATCATTAAAATTAAATTTTTCAAGATCTGCATAAATTGGATCTTTTGAGCTATAGCCTCCTGAATAAGCATGGATAGAACCCTCAAAATTACTGCCACCATCTTTTGTGACAAGATTTACAATGCCTGTCAAAGCTTTGCCATATTCGGCATTAAATGTCCCACTGATTACCTGGAGCTCTTGTACATTATCATTCTCAATCTGAATCGAAATACCGCCATCATACATATCTGAAACTGGAATACCATCTACCATATAAGAGACCTCACTAGAGCGACCACCACGCATATGAATTTCTCCATCAGCATCCTGAGTAACCCCACCCTGAAGGCGTAAGACATCAGCAACCTCTGTGGCAGGCATGTCCTCCAAAATTTCGGAGGTGATTATTGACTCAGACTGTGTCACATCAAACTGGATCAGCTTTCTCTCCGCCTGAACCGTTACCATGTCTCCCTCAATAACGGTAGAGGATAGATTGATTCCTAAGCGTGTTGTTTTATCAATAGAAATAGAAACATTCTCATGGACTAAATTCTTGTAGCCGATCATCTCAAAACGGACTCTATATTTCCCTGGTGGAATATTTAATATTATAAACTCTCCGTTCTCATCTGTTGAAGCTCCCAAGTACGTTTCATCTATTATTACATTACATCCAATAAGCGGCTCATTTGTCGTCTGATCATTAACTATACCAACTAATTTTCCTGTTGTACCACTAAAAAGAAGATTCAAACTGATTAAAATTATTAATACAAAATTTGATTTAATTATTTTTGACATTTTATGATACTACCATATTTTTTAATACTAAACTATCAACCAGGACTTTGTTGTTCTGAGAAAGCTGATCACGAAAATTAAAATATTTTGATCTCTTATGTTTCTCAAAATCTGGATCATTCTGATCTAGGCCCGCGTTAACCATTTCTAAAACAAATTTAACCTTATCTCTGTCAACTAGATTTTGGTATTCATTTTTGAAGATTGAGTTTTTATCGAGCCCCAATTCTTTGGCATTTTGTAAAAAATATGATCTTACGACTAGGCCACTTATAGCATCCTTAAGATCAGACTTTGACTCTATTCTTCCTAACTGATGTTTGGATAGCTTACTAAGCTTTTTAATTGTCCTTTCCAAGTTCCAAGATCCATTATTAAAAACTAGGAGTTTCTCGCCAAGTTTGAAATCCTGAGAATTATTAAAGAAGAATATTATTTTATACAGATCATCTAACGCATTATCCAGAAATTTAATATTAAGCTGTTCTTTCACGGTGTCCATGTAACCTCGAATTGTAAATTGTTTTTTATAATACCGAGCAAGTCGAATCAAATCAGGTTTTGAACTGAGGTAATCACTTTCCTTTAAAAAGCTTTCATAAGTTTTATCTAATAACTGAATGATACTGTAACCATTGCGAGTTCTGATAGGTCTTGAGACTGATCCAATCTCCATAGAAAATGCAGCAAACTCAAAAAATGGATCGGAGTCTCCCAACCGTATCCAACCAAGATCACCCCCACTATTCTTTAGAGCAGAGTCCCTAAAAGATTCCATCGCAATTAAATCCCAAGAGCCACCATTTTCTATACGGTTATACATTTTCTCTATTTTGTTTGAATCTTTTGAAAATAAGTGTCGAACGTGGAGTGTTAAATTTTTCCAGCTATAAATCTGTCTTGACTCAGTTTCATTTACCTTAAAGTCAGATTCTATCTTATTTTCAAAATAATTGTTAAGTAACAATTGATCATATATCTTACTCTTATTTTCTAAAAATATGGAATCATTATCGACTCCCAGGTCTGTTGCGTAATTGACAAATAATATCTCATCGATCATATTATTTATGAATGCATATCGGTTTAATAAATTATCAGACAAGAAATTATTCTTCAAAAACTCATTATAATTAGTCTTGAAGTTTGAGGCACTAATGATTTTATCATTGACCTGAGCAACAGTTTTATCATCTCCGTTTGAGCAATTTATCATGGTGATGATAATAAAAATACATTGAGCAAATAAAATTTTCTTCAAATCACCTATCAAACTCAATCAGCCTAAAATAATTTTCCTCAATAAAGAAAAATTCACCCCATTCTTTTTTTTCTTCATTAATCAGATCAAAATACTCTTTCATGTTTGAAGTGAGCTCAGAAAAACGCTTGGTCTCTATTTTTATAGATTTTTTATCTGGGTTTATAAATAAACCGACTGCTTTATTTTCATTGTACCTAAATAAGGCATACACATTATCCGCATCATTTGAATCTGAATTATCAGGAGCAAACTGCATAGTTTTTCCCTTGTGAATGACTCGATTATTCTTTCTCCAATTTAGAAGCTTTGAACAAAAATCCCAGATCTCATTTTCTTCTTCTGTCCGGCCTTTTTTTGTAAATGCATTTCTTCCATCATTTTTCCATCCACCCGGAAAGTCTTTTCTTACAAAAGCGTCCCCATCTGATCTCGATCCATGTAGATTAATCTCTGTTCCATAATAAAACTGGGGAACCCCTCTCATTGTAAGAAGCAACGCAATTCCTGTTTTATATTTTCTAATATCCTTACCAACCACCTCATAAAACCTGTCCGTATCATGATTATCAAGAAATATAATATTCTCGTATGGAGCGGGATACACAAAGTCTTGGGCCAGTGTATAATAAATATTTTCTATATCTCGAGGCCTTGATGTTCCTGAAAGGGCCGAGCCAATAGAAAAACTAAGTGGAAAATCAATTACCGAGGGCAAATAAGATTCATAACCGTCCAGCGTTGGAAAACCGCTCTGCCAATAGGCCACAGATGGTGGACTATTAGCCCAGGCCTCACCAACAATATTAAAATTTGGAAATTCATTAAGTACGGCCTTGCACCAACGAGCCATATGCTCTTTCGATGAATAAGGATACGTATCCATCCTGATACCATCAATCCCAGAATACTCAATCCACCAGAGTGAGTGCTGAATTAGATAGTTCGATAACAGCAAATTATTCTGGTTTAAATCTGGCATCGCATCATCAAAAGGACCCATTGTAAGGTGCTCTATATCAAACTTTGATGCATAAGGATCATTATAAACAATAGTTCTGTAGTTTGTTCTAGTGTGCTCTGCTTTTTTATTAAACCAATCGCTGCTGGGGGGATCAAGAAACCACCAGTGCTTAGAGCCTACGTGATTGTGAACTACGTCCATCACTACCTTTATTCCGATCTTGTGCGCCTTTTCAACCAGGTATCTGTAATCATCATTAAACCCAAAGCGACGATCAATGTTATAAAAATCTGTTATCGCATAGCCATGATATGCACCATAAACATGCCCACCATATTCACCGTATGATACAGGCATATCATTTTCAAAAACTGGCGTCATCCATATCGTAGTTATTCCAAGTTTTTTTAGGTACTTTAAATGATCAATCACGCCATCAAGGTCGCCACCATGACGCTCCCCTGGACCCTCACGATTTGTTCCTGCTAGCATGCCTTCCACATTATCATTTTTAGTATTACCATTTGAAAAACGATCGGGCATTAACAGGTATAAAACATCGGATGAACTAAAGCCATTTGCATAGACCCTATTTTTAACCTTTGAATTAAAATAATATTTAAAACTAGTCTCTACATACCGGTCCAATACGGTTCCTTTTAATAAAAAATTATACTCCCCCGGTTCAAGATTCTTCCCTAACTCTAAGTCTAAAAATAGGTAATTAGAATTTTCTGTTCTTTTTATTTTGTTTATCCTTATGGTTTCTGTCAGTCCTCTAGGCTTGTGATATATTTCAACCGTTCTAACGGATCCCATATTTTCTCCATATATCATTATCTCAAGCTTTCGGTTATCGAAGTCGTTCCACCAGGTGGGGGGTTCAACACGTTTAACAAGCAACCCGGCTTTTAAAGTGCAAACAAAAATAATACTAGAAAGCAATATTTTAAGAACGGATCTTAACAAAATAAAATTCATATATCTTAGCGTTTAACCATTTGATGAAAGAGTTTGAAGGGATCTTCAGAATCTTGACCTCTAACTCTTTTACTCAATGAGGAAAATAGCTTATTCTGATCTCTATAAATTTTTTGATATTCCTCTCTTGGTTTAGATAATAATTTATTATTAAATCGAATAAACGGTTCTACCACTTCATTTATTTCTTTTGGCTCTCGATTTTCATTGTACCACACCCAAGACGCGTGCAAGGCAGCCCCCAATGCGGCACCCTCGTTTTCCAAGGGAATGGCCTCACATGAAAAAATATCGGCGATAGCCTGGCACCACGATCTAGATTTTGACATGCCACCAGTTAGATGAATCTTTTTTGGTTTAACGGGTAACCTTCTGAAACCATCATACAAGTTTTGTATGTGCCCCTCAAGCAAAGCCCGCCCTATGACCTCCCTATTAAAATCTTCTGGCTTAAACCCAAAATATATTGGAGCAGCATCAGGCAAGTCCGGTGTTCGCTCTCCATCAAACCAGGGGATTATAATCTTACCATTGTTTCCCGGTTCACTTTTATCAATTAGTAAATCAAAGTCTGAATGTGATAGAGAATTTTGTTTTAAATAATTGCTGTACCCGTTCGCCATATTTGAGACACAAAGGAGAGGAAGATAATTCCCCGTGCTATCACAAAAACAAGCAATCTCCCCACTAGGATCTACATATGGTTTTTCTAAAAATGTGTACGCAGTACCGCTGGTCCCGAGGCTTATGGTAACCAAGCCAGGGGTAATATTTCCCGTTCCAATCGCACCATACATATTATCCCCACTGCCGGAGTCAATGGTGCAATCAAGTGAAAAACCAAATTCTTTGGCTAAACTTTCCGAAATAAATCCTATGGATTTTTTGCTTGACCGAACATTTGGAAGTTTTGTTTTTAAACTTTCATCAATAGAGCCTATCACTTTTTCTGACCAGCTTTTATTTACCGGGTTCCAAAGCGCCATTCCAGATGCGTCACCCTCCTCCATTGTACCTATCCCCCCTGTCAAATACCAATTAATATAATTATGAACTAATAGAAATACCGATGTTCTATCGTATACATCTTTCTCATTTAAAAATATATTATATATTTTACTCGCAGTGTATCCTGTACGCTGAGAGTTACCAACCTCCTCTATCATTGCAGACCGACCGCCTACGCTCTTTTCTAATAGGTCACACTCATTCTGAGTTGAAAAATCATTCCAAAGTTTGCTAAAGGGGCGTGACAGATTGCCTCCCTTATCTAAGGCTACCAGACCATGTTGCTGGCCAGAGACTGAAATAGACTTAATCTGATCGAGGGGGATTGATTTATTTTTAGAGCGCTTAAATAGAATATCAACCGCCTCTATCCACATTTTTGGATCAGACTCTGATATACTGCTATCTTTATTAATAACCACTCCATTTTTTGTCCCGTATTGGGGGAGGTCATGATCATAGTTCAAGCTATCTTCATATACGATCGAACCCTTAGCCCAGTTCAACAAAACTAGTTTTGCACTTTGGGTAGAGATGTCAAGACCTGCAAACAACCTTTCCATGAAAAATAAATACTTTTAAAAAAAAAGGAGGCCCTTTCTTTGAGCCCCCTTTTTTTGATTTAAAATAATTTTACTTAAGTAAAGTCATCTTCTTCGTCTGACGGAATTCATTTCCCGCCCTAAACTCATATAAGTAAACACCACTTGATACTGGGTTATTTCTGAAATCTCTTCCGTTCCATATAATAGAGTGACTTCCAGCATCCAGCCCATTCTTAGAATAGGAGAAAACCTCTACGCCTGTGATCGAATAGACAGTGAAACTGATATCTGAAGCAACAGGTAAATTGAATTCCATTCTCGTTTTGGGGTTAAACGGGTTGGGATAATTATCACTTATATAGTACTCCTTCGGAAGAACAAAATTTTCTTCGCTTGTCAGCATTTGAACACAAACCGCGGAAGAGTCCCATGGTTCAGTAAAAACTAGTTCCTCATCAGTGGTGAAAGTTTCATCTAGAGGGAATGCAAAGGAATTCGGCCAGCTGCAATCGTTATTAGCATCCCGACGCAGATAACGAATGCGAGGAGTACCACCTAGACCACCACCAGCCTCAGCTATCTCTGAACCTAGAGACACATCTTTAAAACCCCACTTATAATATATGCACCATGACTGAGGTCCTCTAATAGGAACAGTCATAGAGTATGTACCATCATCATTTAAAGTCGCGCCATAGTGATTGATATCTTGCCCATTAGAGAAACCCTGGCTAAGGTTTAACCATTTATCATGTGTCCTTAGATAGACACTGTCCTCACTAGCATCAAAACCCTCTGCAACAGCGGCAGACATATCAATGCTTAGGGTTAGGTCTATGGTCTCTCCTTCCTCAACAACCAATCCCGGGAAAATATCATAGTATGCGTCAATTGGTAGCTCAAGAATATTTGTGCCGTCGTCCTCTCCCAGATTAAAGCCTCTGTTTCCTTCATTTATAGGAGATGTCTCCCACCCGATCCAGGCAACAGGTTCAATCCCAAATCTTGCTTCGATAGAATCAAGTGAGGCCTCACTAAGGTGCATATAAAACGCCCACTGATGATCACTATTAGGTTGTGCGGTAACATTTATCGCGTGACTAAAAATATTTGTCCCTGGTGTTCTGGTCATTGTGCACTCTGTGCAATCGCCCCAGCTATTGAAGCTTCCACGAACCTGCATCTCATCACCTCTTCCAATACTAAAAACTCCCATTCCCATGTTGCCTTCTTCATCTAACCACTCAGTCATATCAACAGAGAATAAGATTGTTTTGGTTACATCACCACCTAGTGAGGCAGGTATTGTATAGTGAGTCTGCCCGTGCAAGGTTAATAAATCTTCATCCAACGTAAAAGCAGGGTTGCCTCCCTCAATAAGCCACTCACCGTTTGTTGTGCCATCATCCTCAATGGCCCCCCAATTGTGATCACCTGCAGCTACAGCCGGAATAACAGCGGTCCAAACAAAATCACCAGCGGTCTCATCACCGTTTGTTCCATCATCATACATCTGAACAAGTGCCCAATCATTTGGTGTCCCTTTCCACTTTATATCAACATAACCCTCAGTGCTATCAGTTACAGTAAATTTTACTACGCCTGCTGACTCAGCGCTATCAGGGGCTATATCATAGTGTGTGTCACCTGTGACAGCGTTCCCACTAACACTAAACTCCACATTTTGAAAAGAACCATCTATAAGCCAGACGCCCCACTCGCTTCCATCATCTTCGATAGCTCCCCACTCATAATTGCCGTCTTCGATTACAGGATACTGCCCTGTCCAGATGTGATCGTCCGCGATGAGGTCTCCATTCTCACCATCATCATTAGCAGGAAACAAGTTCCAATTAGACATAGAGCCTTTCAACCAGATATCTTCATTTAACCATGTATGATCTGTTACTGTGAATGTAACAAGTGGTGAAGATGCTGGATCATAAGCAATCGTATTTGCACTATCAACCGCAATGTTAGTCTCATTGTCTTCATCAGCATTGTTAGTGTGAGTTGTATAATACTTAAGCATGTATGAGCCTTCAGCATTATCAACAGTGTAGTTGATCTCTACATGAAACGAATCGGGATCTTCCTCAGAAGATGATGAAGGGACATCTTGGTCACTGACATACATCTGCCAGTGCATACCTTCTACTGAAGGATGAAAGGCCTCTAGCGAGTCCTCCCAGCCGGTGTCAATACCGCCTGTTTCATCTTCATCAGCATCATTTCCTAGATAATTAAATACACCCGTTCCGTATTCTGGTGAGATATAGGTAATACTATTGATCGTCCAACCAGAAGGCTTATTAACCGCAAATAACATTCCCCTATCATCATCGTCACCAATGCTTCCATCCTTTCTAAATTCAACCATCGCGTGCGAGCTGAATGATGAACCCACCTCAGCCCCATGTGGCTGATCAATGATCTCCATCTCCAAGCAGCCTGAAATGATTAACACAATTACTGTAAAACTTAAAACTATAATATCTTTGAATTTCATTAGCACACTCCTTTTGGTGGTTAATTAAATGTACTTAAATATTGTTTTTAGAGCAACATTAATTGGTTAGTTAAAACAAATTTTGTATGTTCGCGCCACAAGGTTAAACAAAAAATATATTTTTTTACAATATTGTTAGGAATTTTATGAACTTATTTACAGGCCTAGATTGGATTGTACTCACCATATATTTTTTTATATTATTGGGAATAATCTGGTGGGTCGTACAACAGAAACAAGACTCCACCGAGGACTATTTTTTAGCAGGCCGTAATCTTGGATGGTTTGTTATTGGCGCATCGATCTTTGCTTCTAACATAGGTTCAGAGCATATTGTAGGACTAGCTGGCACTGCTGCAAACAGTGGCATGGTCATGGGTCACTATGAGCTTCACTCGTGGATCATTCTACTATTAGGCTGGGTGTTTGTACCCTTCTACATGCGAAGTACAGTTTTTACTATGCCTGAATTTCTTGAAAAAAGATATTCATCAGAGTCCAGGTGGATACTATCAATTATATCCCTTATTGGATATATATTGACTAAAGTTTCAGCTACTGTATATGCTGGTGCAGTTGTTTTTCAGACACTTATCGGCATAGAGTTCTGGTCAGGAGCACTAGCCATTGTTCTTCTTACAGGAGCATACACTATTTTTGGCGGATTGAGGGCAGTGATCTACACGGATGCCCTTCAGGCAATTGTTCTAATTCTTGGGTCATTAACTATATCGCTAATTGGACTAGTCAAAATTGGAGGTTTTAGTAACTTAGTCGACACAGTTGGGCCGAATCATTTTAACATGTTTTTACCATCAGATCATCCTGAGTTTCCTTGGATGGGTATGGTATTCGCACCACCAATTATTGGTATCTGGTACTGGTGCACAGATCAGTATATAGTCCAAAGGGTTTTGGCTGCAAAAAATGAACAAGAAGCCAGGCGCGGAACTATATTCGCTGGTTACCTCAAAATATTACCTATTTTTTTATTTTTCATCCCTGGTCTAATTGCCTATGCAATGCTCAAAACTGGTCAGCTAAACTATGCATCTTCAGACCAAGCATTTCCAACGCTTGTTAAAGAACTACTTCCCTCAGGAATGAGAGGTTTAGTCGCTGGCGGTCTTTTGGCGGCACTAATGAGTTCGCTGTCATCAGTCTTTAACTCCTGCTCAACACTTTTCACAATAGATATTTATAAAAAACTTAAACCTAATACAAGCGACTCTCAACTGGTTTTTGTTGGTAGAGTCGCTACGGGTGTGATTGTCATTTCAGGAATACTTTGGATTCCATTTATGAAAATCATATCTGGTGAACTCTACACATATCTCCAAAGCGTGCAGGCGTATATTGCACCACCGATTGCAGCTGTTTTTCTGATGGGAATATTTTGGAAAAGAATTAACAAGGAAGGAGCACTCGCTGCACTTGTCTCCGGATTCGTCGCAGGAATGGTTAGATTAATTTTAGAGATAAATAAGTCAGATCTATCTGGATTTTGGTATAATGTTGCTGATCTGAATTTTCTTTATTTCGCAATTTTTTCATTTCTTTTCTGTATCGCTCTGATGATTGCTGTCAGTGTATTAACACCCGAGCCAGATCTCAATCAAATTAATGGACTAACCCTAGACACAATTTCAACAGACAATGAGGATAAAGTTTCCGACGAAAATTTTATTTCAAAAGAATTCTTTCTTTCATTTATGGATAAAAGAACTGATAAGATTAATTCCATAGTAATCATTTGTATACTTATTTTAATTCTTA
>CAYFIF010000005.1:0-33829 GCA_964343085.1 uncultured bacterium
TTCCCTTATCATGGAGCATATGGTATGATCCATCTGCAAGATTAGGAGGATTAATATCCCAGATTCTTCCGTAGTCTGGTATAACCCCCGCCGATTCGAGCTCATGCACACCATAGGTTATCATACCCGCAGCAACAAAAATCAATAATACTGAGCTGACATTAAAAAATGTTTTTAGAGGAACTTTTCTTCCTTGAACAAAAATCATATAGCCAAGACCAATTCCCAATAGCGCACCAATAAGAGACAGAGTTATGTTTAGACCTCCTTCTTTCATCATTATACCATAAAGGAACAAAATTGTCTCAATTCCTTCTCTAAACACAGATATAAAAGATAGAGCAAAAATACCATAGCCCAGTCTATCTTTGTCAAGTGCATCTGCTGCCTTAGACTCTAAGTCAGAGGCAATATTTCTATTCTTTGCCATCCAAACTATCATTGTTCCTAGAATAACAGCTGCAACAATCATTACAATTCCTTCAAAAATTTTTTCTGCTTGACCGTGAAAGCCTCCTGCTAATTTTTGAAATAAAAGCGATCCTATTAGACTTGCAGCAATTGCGACAATCACTCCTTGCCACAACCGAATTATTGCAGCTTGCTGACCAGTTTTACTTAGAAACGTATACAAGATCCCCACTATAAGTGAAGCCTCTAAAACTTCTCTAAAAACTATAATTAATTCTGCCATTTATTTAATTAATATTTTTCAGTTTTATTTAATGGGGCCTTGGATTAGACTTGGAACTTTCTTGGGAGATATATGCTATAACGAACGAGAAAGACCAAAGCCCCAAAAAATAAAAACTACTAATGATATTGAGACTAATTCTCAATAAAATTAAACATATTTTATTTTATATGCAAACATATAAATTATTTGAAAGTATATAACAAAATTTATTATAATAGACCGACCAGTCGGTATAATAATGAATCAATTACTTAAAGATCAAAGAAAAGAACAGATTTTAAGTGCAGCGCTAAATGTAATATCCAAAAAAGGATACGATCAAAGCAGAATGGATGATATCGTAACCAAATCTAATTTATCAAAAGGTGCTATTTACTGGTACTATAAATCAAAAAAAGAAATCTACCTCTCCCTCATTGATCATTGGGTCTCTGAATATAGCTCCGGTGTATTTGAAGAAATAGAAAACATAGAATCACCAAGTGAAAAATTAAAAAAACTGTTTCACTTTTTTTTAACTCAATTTAAGAATAATCCCGTTACTTTCAAGGTTCTGGTAGAGTTTTGGAGGATGGCAAGCCTTGATATTTCTTTTAATAAAAAACTGCAGACTGTATATCAAGACTTTCAAGATTATTTAATTAATATTATTGATCTTGGCATTAAGAAAGGGGAATTCAAGAAAGTAGACAGTAGGATAACTGCATTGTCTATTCTTATAAATATTGAAGGAATTCACTGGTTTACTTTATTTGATAAGTCTGGTGTTCAAGCCCAGGAATATATCGACACAATCACAGATTTTATATTAACTGGACTAAAAAGGAAGGTCTGAAATGAAAGATTTAATTCCAATATCTATTAAAACAGGCGGTCAGTGGCTTGTTACTCCCTTATCTTCTGCTAATATTTTCTGTAGGGAGTCATTCACAAACGAACATAAAGATATCGAGACTCTGATCAATGATTTTTCTAAAAATCGTATTTATCCAAATATCGAGGCTATTGATAAGTTAGATAAAAATCTTAGTACATCCATAATGAAAGAGATGGGAGAACTAGGTCTTATTGGTATAGATACTCCTGAAGAATTTGGGGGGACTGGATTGGATAAAATATGTTCTTGTATTGTTACTGAAGGTGTCTCAAGAGGAGGTAGCGCTTCATTCGCAACTACGTTTGGTGTTCAAACGGGTATCGGAAGCATGGGAATTGTTTTTTTTGGATCACCCGAACAAAAGAAGAAATATTTACCAAAAATGATGACAGGAGAGATACTTTCAGCCTATGGGCTTACTGAATCATCATCTGGCTCAGATGCACTCTCTGCAAAAACAACTGCAACCCTATCCGAAGATAGTAAACACTATGTACTTAATGGAGAAAAACAATTTATAAGCAATGGTGGATGGGCAGATGTTTTTACAATCCTTGCACAGATTGATGGTAATAAATTCTCTGGATTTATTGTAGAGAGAGGTACAGAAGGATTTACTATAGGCCCTGAAGAAAATAAAATGGGGATGAAGGGTTCCTCAACAACATCACTGGCCTTTAAAAATGCAAAAGTTCCTATAGAAAATCTACTTTATAAAATTGGTAAAGGAGCTGCTATTGCCTTTGGAGCACTAAATATTGGGCGCTATAAACTAGGAGCAGCTAGCGTAGGCGGTTGCAAGCTGGCAATAGAG
Organism: uncultured bacterium; assembly: GCA_964343085.1. Taxonomy (GTDB): domain Bacteria; phylum Fidelibacterota; class Marinisomatia; order Marinisomatales; family UBA1611; genus CAZLPW01. The sequence continues at coordinate 2,389 of CAYFIF010000005.1, forward strand.
GAAACAATCAGATACGCACTTGACCGTCGACAATTTGGCCAGCCAATTGCATACTTTGATGCGATAAAAGGTAAAATAGCTGATATTACCACAAGAATTTATTCCGCAGATGCTATGCTCTATCGCACTGTAGGAATGATACAAGATGCGATTAATGATTTAGACAAAAAAGATCCTGCCTATTATAAAAAAATGGGAGAAACTACCGAGAGATTTGCTGTAGAGGCGTCAATGGTAAAAATTTTTGGAAGTGAAACCTCTGATTTTTGTGTAGACCAATGTTTGCAAATTTTTGGGGGATATGGATTTATTGAAGAATATCCTCTCGCAAGAGCCTATAGAGATGATAGAATAAATAGAATTTGGGAAGGAACAAATGAAATTAATAGACAAATAATTACAGGATATATGATGAAAAAAGTGCTGATGGAAGAATTATCTTTAAGAACATATTTAAAATCAATACCAGAATTCTTAAACAAAGAAATTAATAAATCCGGTGATGGTTTTCTAGCCACTGAAAAATATAGCCTCACAAGCGCTAAGCTTCTTTGTTCTCTTATTTTTTATGAAGCTATGTGCGAGTATGGTCAAGATCTTAAACACGAGCAACAACTCGAAGAAGCTCTGGCGAATATATTCACTGAGATCTACACAATCGAATCAACGATCGCTAGAGCAGAGAAAACCCAGTCAATCATTGAAATATCAAGAATGAGTGAAATAATTGCAAAAATATTCACAACCGAATCTCTTCTAAGAATCAAGTCTCTGGTTAATGTCAGTATGAATAAAGTCTTTAATCATACTCCTAACCTTAAACAAGAAAAGGATCTTAATGAACTAGAATCAAGAATCACGCTAAAAACTGATACCATATCATTAAAAAAAGAGTTGGCTAGTTTTATGATTCAGCAAAAATCTTATCCGTTTTGATAAATAACTACGAAGTGATTAAAAACAAAAAAAAGACTTTCACATATAATTTCAAAGGAAAAATATTATGAATGAAGCAGTAATTATTGATGCAGTTCGCTCACCAATAGGAATAAAAAATGGCAGTATGGTTGGATTAAGGCCTGATGATCTAACAGCCCAAGTAATAAAAGGCCTTTTAAAACGTAATGATAATATTCCACCGACCGAAGTTGAAGACATTGTATTGGGATGCGCATTTCCAGAGGGTCCTCAAGGAATGCTAATGGCAAAAGGTGTCGCAATCCTTTCTGGGATTCCAGAAACGGTAGCCGGCTCAGTGGTGAATAGATTCTGTGGTTCATCAATGGACGCCATTCATAATATAAGTAGCCGAATAGAATCTGGTGATTTAGAAGTCGGAATTGCTGCTGGAGTGGAGGACATGTTTTCCGTACCAATGGGTGGCTTTAATCCTGACTTTCACCCCGAACTTGCAGAACAAGAATATTATATTGGAATGGGTGAAACAGCTGAAAATCTAGCTGAAGAAGGAAAAATATCTCGTGAAGAACAAGAAGAATTTGCAATTTCATCTCATGACAAAGCACTTGCCGCGTGGGATAATGGTAAGTTTGATAATGAGATTATCCCAATTAGTCTTTATGATGAAACAACACTTACAAAAGATGAAGCTCCTAGAAAACCAGATCTGGAAAAAATTAAGAGTCTAGAGCCTGCATTTCTTGAAAATGGTACCATAACACCCGCCACTTCTAGTCCAATTTCTATTGGTGCTGCAGCGATTTTAATTACTAGCAAAAATTTTGCAGAAAATAACAACATTCCTATAAGAGCAAAAATAAAAGGTCGTGCTGTCGCTGGAGTTGACTGGAAAAAAATGGGGAAGGGACCTCTTCCTGCTACAGAAAAAGTTTTAGATAATACTGATTTATCCATAGAAAACATTGACATTATTGAGCTTAACGAAGCTTTTGCAGCCCAAGCACTTTATGTTATTGAAAATGGGAAATGGGATAAATCTAAAATTAATTTGAATGGTGGTGCAATTGCACTAGGACACCCTCTCGGTTGTTCAGGAGCAAGAATAGCCACTACACTGCTAAATGTAATGGAACAACACGATGCAAAACTTGGTCTAGCTACAATGTGCATAGGAACCGGTCAAGGAATAGCTACAATATTAGAGAGGTAAAATATTATGTCACCAAAAATAGAAAAAGTAGCTGTTCTAGGAGCAGGAACTATGGGCTCACAGATTGCAGGGCACTTGGCTAATGCAGGAATCCCTTCTATGCTATATGATGTTGAACAAGATCTTGCTGAAAGCGGTCTGAAAAAGTTAACTGAATTAAAACCAGCGCCATTGTTTAATCCAAAATCATCTAAACTGATAGAACCTTGTAACTATCATGATCATCTCAAAAAAATAAAAGATGCTGATTGGATTATGGAAGCTGTTGCTGAAAAATTGGAAATAAAGCATGCAGTATATAAAAATATTATTCCATATATAAAAGAAACCGCAATTATTAGCTCAAACACCTCAGGGATTCCTTTAGATGATTTAGTTTCAGCCTTTACAAAGGAGCTTAGACCTAGATTTCTAATAACTCATTTTTTTAATCCTCCGAGATACATGAGGCTTTTGGAACTTGTAAAAGGAACAGACACGGATATAAATATCTACAACCAAATGGCACTATTTGGAGAGAACGTTTTAGGGAAAGGAATAGTCCACGCAAAAGACACTCCAAATTTTATTGGAAATCGCATTGGAGTCCACGGAGGGAATAATGCAATTAGACTAGCAAAAGAAATGGGCCTTACTATTGAAGAAGTCGACAAACTAACAGGTACAATTATAGGTAGACCAAAGAGTGGTATTTTTAGAACTACCGATATTGTAGGGATAGATGTCCACAAACATGTTTCAGGGACCAGCTATGATAATCTCCCTGATGATGAAGCAAGAGAAATCCTTAAAGCACCATCAATACTAAAAAAACTCATAGAATCTGGAAGATTAGGCCAAAAGACAAAGTCAGGGTTTTACAAAAAAACAGATGAGGGGATACTATCAATTGATCTTGATACAGGCGAATATGGCCCAATGAAGAAAGTACGATTTGATGGCTATAGATTAGCAAAAGGTCATCAAAATACAGAGGCTAGAATAAAAGCTTTATATTACAGTGAGGATAAAGCTGGTAAATATTTTATGAAGATAACCTCAGACTCTCTTATCTATTCTGCAAACAGAATACCAGAAATCAGTGATGACATTTTTAATCTAGATAATGCCATGAAGTGGGGATATGGTTGGGAACTCGGACCATTCGAGACATGGGACGCAATTGGTGTAAGGAATTCAATTAATAAAATGAAAGAAGTTGGGGTGGAAATTCCTTCCTGGGTTGAAAAAATGCTAAAAACAGGAAGAGAAAATTTTTATAGTCTCGAAAATGGTGTTCGTTATTGTTGGTGCCCAATCAAAGAAAAACCAGAGGCAATACAACCAAGACCAAATACAATCAATCTCTTTATTCATAAAACAAAAAAAACAGTTTTAAAACGTGATCTTAGTGCGAGTGTAGTCGACCTAGGAGATGGTGTTCTAAATGTTGAATTTCACTCTATTTTGCAAAAAGATCTTAATCCAATAGATAGTTCATATATTGAAATGATTAATTATGCGATTGATTTGACTGAAGAAGGAAAATATGGATCAATAGTTATAGGCCACCAAGGGAAAAATTTTTGTGCGGGAGCGAACCTAAATCTTCTTCTTGATCTCTCTCGCAATTGTCTGTGGGATGAGATGAATATGGCTATTAAACTTACCCAGGATTTAACACAAAGGATTCGATTTTCAAAAGCTCCCATAATTGCCGCACCTTTTCAACTAGTTTTAGGAGGAGGAGTCGAACTTGTTCAGCCAGCAGCACATAGAGTTGCAGCCGCGGAATCGTATATGGGATACGTAGAGGTTGGAGTAGGATTAATTCCTGGGGCTGGCGGTAATCTTAGAATGATTCTTAATGCCCTAGATAAAGGAACAGGCAGAATGGGTGCTTTCCAAAAAATAAAGAACACATTTGAAACAATAGGTTTCGCAAAAATAGCCACAAGCGCTAATCAGGCAAAACATTTGGGATATCTTGAAGAATCTGATACAATCATTATGAACTCTGATCAACTATTATTTAAAGCAAAATCGAAAGCTCTTGAACTAATGGATAACTATTCACCACCAAAGTATAGAGAAGATCTAAAATTGCCTGGATCTGGAGGCAGAACAGCAATGGCAATGGCTCTGAAAGGGTTTAAAGTTCAAGGAAAAATTTCTGATCATGATGTTAAAATTGGGGAAAAATTGGCCTATGTCTTAACTGGTGGAGACAAAGCAGGGCTTACAAAAAGTATTGATGAACAGTATATATTGGACATCGAAAGAGAGGCCTTTGTTTCTTTAGCAGGCGAGAAACTAACTCAAGATAGAATTAAATATATGTTAGAAAAGGGCAAACCTCTTAGAAATTAAAAACCAGTAGGAATATTATCTAATCTACTGGCATATTTTGTAAAGACTTTTCATTAAATATATCTTCATCAATTTTACTGTTTAAGACTATTTCTGAAAAATACACTTGAGTAGTGTGGTTTTTCTGAACATTTTTAATAAACACGTAATTAAGTACACTATAACCCTCTACAAATATATAATCAAATGATTTGTCTTTTATTAAATTACCTTTTTTATCATAAGATTTTTCTTTTTTAGTAACTAAAGTAGACTTGTTAATCCAAGATATATGTTTAGAGTAGGATGTTTTTATATTTCCAATTGGTCTTATCTCTAGGACATAACAATTTATTTCATCTACAGTTTCGTCCTCGAGCCGAATATATTTATTTTCATTTAGGTTTCTATTTGAAAGGTCTTCATAGCTTAGATCAGAACCCATAAAAGAATCACCTTTTTTCTTAGATGAAATTCTACGCACTCTTCCAAAATTCGGAAGCCAAATTCTCATCTCATCTTGTCCTTTATCGTGCTCGATCTTTAAAAATGAAACTCCATAATCAGTTTTTGGTTTTAGAAACCACATTATCTGCTTTTCTCCACCATTCATTGATTTTGATATCATTTGCTTTGTTCTTGTCTTATCCCTGGAATTTTTCAATACCATTTCTATTTTATTAGATAAAAATCTCGGCTTTGGTTTTTCATCAACCCTTTTAGCTATCTCATAACCAGTCTGCGATAAAATTGGTGAAAAACAAATGATAATTGCGATTATAAAACTTCTCATATTTTCAGTTTTTATTAATAAGTCTGTATTTCAGAATTTCAGCAAGAGAAGATAAAATGGTCAGTGTCCCTAAAGATGTTGACAACATTGCAAAAACCATTAATCCGCCTATATATTGAACCGGGATAAAAGAAGAAAAAAGTAGTGCTCCAAAACCCATATTAGATCCGGCATCCAACAAAATCGGATAGCCTACATCTTCTACAACTTCCTTTGTTAGTGAGCGGTGATCAATTTTATTTGACAACCTTTCAAATTGTGCTATGTAATGAATTGCAAAATCAACTCCAACTCCAATTACTATTGCCGATAAAATAGCGGTTATATGATTCAATGAAATATTAAAATGTCCCATTAATCCAAAATTAATTATTACAGCTGAAGAAAGAGGAACTATAGCTAAAAATCCCCATGGAACTTTTTTAAAAAAGAATGAAACAATGAGGCCAATTAAAATTATTGAGAAAATGATACTCAAAAGTGAGGAACGAATAATCATTAGTACCATATCTCTAAAAACAACAATCATCCCTGTTATCTCTATTGGAACATTATTTCCTATATCTTGACTAATATATTGAGTTATCTTGTTTACAAATTCAAATATTTCCTCCGTACTCATGGTTTTTGATAATGCTGTTATCAAGCCTACCTCATAATCGTAATCAACAAAACCTGAAAAATCATCTGGGTCTCCGGACATAGAATATAGAGTAAACAAATTATTTACTTTCCCTTCAGATTCAGGAATTGTTTTGAAATCTTCGTTATTATCCATAACAACTTTATGCATTTGCTTAATAGCATCAGCAATTGAGTAACTAAGTCCGACCTTTTTATTTTCTTCAATATAGTTTTGTATATGGGACATCTTATTTAATAAGATCGGATCTTTTAAATTGCCCTCTATCTTCACTCTGAGATCCATTGTCCCTACCATTTCATTATCCATAAAATCCATTCCATCACGGATTTCTGTTCCTGGTTTAAAAAAACTTGCCAGGTTTACATCAACTTTCACCATTGAAAGACCCGTTAAACCAACAGCAATAAGAATTAAACCAATAATAAATGTAAATCTTGCTTGTTTATGTAATAATGGACTTACTTTATTAACAAAATCTTCTAGGATACTAGTTTTTGAAATAACGACTGATTCTTTATCCCATTTAATCAAACTAATTAATGCAGGTAAAAAAAACGAACTAAGAAAACATGCCCATAGAATGCCAACTGATATAGTAAAACCATAACCAATTAACGGTTCCAAGGGAGATGAAACCATAGTCAAAAAAGCAGATGCTGTGGTAACACTGGTTAAAAAAATTGGAACCAATAAGGCACTCATCGTGGATTTAATTGCCTCTTTAGTATCTATTGCTTTACGCATCTCTCTGAAAAATTTGGTGATAATATGTACCCCATCAGAATTTGCAATTGTTAACAAAATTATTGGCATAGAGGAGTTTGCCATTGTAAATAAAAATTTGTCAGACCTTGTTAATTTATATACCCAACCCATAAAACCCATCGTAGCGCCAAGGGAGAGTCCGATTAATAGAATTACGATACCCACACCAGTTAAGCTACGCAGGTTAACTAGGAGTATAATTACCATTATAAAAACACCAACTTTCATAAGAGCTTTTATATCGTCCTTTATAAGATCAGGTATAGATCCAGTCATATAAGCGGTGCCCCCAAAATGAGATTCATAATTTTTCAGAAGAGGTCTTGCTAACGCAACAACCTGATCTCTAAATTGATCTAGACCTAATTTTTCAGATGGCTCAACAGCAATCATAAAAAACTCATTATCTTTGCTAACAAACCTCTTCTTTTGATCAAGATTAATATTCAAATATGATTCAATACTATTAATCTCACTAACGCCCAGTGCACGCTGTGGTTGCAGATCACTTATTTCCATAAAACCATCAACATTATCCATACGCGATAAAGTGGCAAGGCTTGAAACATCTTGAACGTATTTAAGGGATTGAAGACCATTTGAAATATCCCAGAGTGTTGAAAATGCATCTTTGGTAAATATATTTTTTGATTTATTCCCAAATGCTATATATATGACTTCTGTACTACCAAATTCTTCTTGAACCTTATCCCAGGCTAACCTTGATTCTATATCTTTTGGCAGCATCTTCATCATGTCATCATCAATAACTAAAAACTGAGACCCCGATATAAGAACTATAGTTAAAAAGAGAGAAGTGAAAATAGTTTTCCAAGGATGATTAAGACTGGTCTCAATAATCCAGTCTGAAATGAGTCTACTAGAGTAATTTATATTCAATATAGAAAACTTCTATTTACATGTTTCTTCTAATTTTAACACAGCCTTAGCAAAAGCTATACCCATATTTAAAAACCCATTAGTGTCATAGTGCCATGGATCAGAATAATTATAATTTTCAGTATCAGAGACATACAACGCACAAAAATCATTATTCGTGAATCTATTTTGGGCTTCATGTACTATAGATAAATATGGCTGAGTTGGCTGATTACCTGGGTTCATATTGCTATCATTTATTTTGCCTATTACTACTGGCAAATTATTATCTCTAAGAGCTTCTCTGAATAAACTCATGAGTCTTTTTAGGTTACCATAATAGGAGTTGGCAGAAACTTCCGAATATTGAGCATCAGATTCTCCCTGCATCCAAATAATCCCCTTTGGAACCAGTGAGTCTTCTAAACCGTCAGCATTAATATCCCTAATACTAAATGCGTTTTTGATTGTAGCTAGAGCATTATCATAATGATTATTAATCTCAAAATCTGGATCCCAATTACCGTAACCGGCACCAGCATAAAGCGCTGTGCCTCCATAACTATATTTTACGATAGCCACCTTATCACCATTAATTGCAATTTGTTTAGCAAAAGAAAGTTCACAGCCGAATCTGTTCGACAGATTATTTACCTCACCATCTGTTATAAAACCCACACCATGACCAGGTTTAAGCTCTTCCCAAATACCGATTCCCCCTTCTGGTTTTCCATCGTTTACACGATTACCATCAAAAATCATTGAATTAAGAATCTTACCTTTATAGCCATCTGGTAATTCGATATTATAACCATATCCATCCATATTGGATTGACCAGCAAGGAAATAGAGTTTCCATATATCTGGATTAGAATTACTATAGCCTTGATCAGGAAAAACTGCCAACACTAGAGCAAAACTTGAAAAATAAAATTTAATTTTTTTAAAATTAAAAAGATCTAAAAAAAAATGAGCAACCAAATTCAATTTTTCATTAACCCAAATATTATTTAAAAAATCAATTATTAAGTAAATATTGTGCAAAAATTATTATATCTGATATGTTGACCTGACCATCAAGATTATAATCTGCTGGTGGAGTTGGATTATAAAAATCATAAGCCATGTCAGAGATATATAAAAGATCAAAAATATCAAAATATGTATCAAAGTTTATATCGCCAACAATGTAATTTGGAAAAGACTCTTCTAGATAATCAAGAGGATATTTCTGTGCTCGAGCAATCATGGTCTGTTGGCTACCAGGATAGCTATAATCCCAGACTATATTATTTTCAGTATCAACCTCAAACAGTCTTGCATCTCCGGCAACAGAGACTAGCGTGTTTCCATTCGGCATCCTGAAGGCCCCAGATTGAACCTGGGAATGAAACCCACCTGTATACATCCAGACCGGTTCTTGGGGGCCGTAAGATTCTCCCTCATCTAAAAAATATTCACCCTGTGCATTAATAGGGGTAATTATCTCAAAAATTGCTGAAGATCCACTTGAAAAATTATTATTAAACAGTATCAGATTTCCAGCACCAGGATAACCCTCAGATATCCAATTGACCCCATGCTGAGCAAATAACTTTTGGTCCGAAGTGGTACCCCTACCATATGCCCTAGGATTACCCCATCTATATAGAAAATCACCTCCACGTCCATAATTACCACCTGCATGTCCTGCTGCCTCCTCTGTTGTCGTACTGTGATCAATAATGTAGATTTCTCCGTGATGCCTACTTGAAAGTATTATTTGATCCAAGTCTGAGTTGTAGTCTATTGCATTAAAATGCATCCAATCAGCATTCGCTCCACCCGGACCTTGGTTAGTACCGACATCTCCAAAGTTAATGTCCATTAATTCAGGATGGTCAGAGATTACACCATAGTTTGGTAGATCAGGCTCAACATCTTGCACAAGGTGATCCCAAATATGCCATTCCCATACAATATTTGCGTCGCTTGAACCTACAGGTTCAAGTTCAAGAACAGCCGCACCCCACATTTGGTTCAATGAATTATCTACTGAAACTCTCCCCATTTCTGCCCAACCAGCACCTTCACCTCCATAGTATATCGAACCATTAGACTGTATCTCAGCATGCCTCTCCCAAGCAATAACTAACACATTACCATTTTCCAGTGGAAATATATCATGATGATGTTGATAAACATCATTTGCTAATTCATAGCTCCATAATAATTCACCATTCCAATTATATTTTGAGATTCCACCACCTACCCCACCTGTTGACATAGTTGGATTTTGAACACGATAAGGATAATAAAGAGTACTATCTCTCATTAAATACGGCATACTTGCAGCACCCCTAGGGTGTTCCCAGGTATTTATTTCCTCAAAATTATTATTTATTAAATAACTGTTAAACCCGTTCCCGCCAGGGCCTCCTTGAGTTGGAGAAAATAATGTGTGCCCGTTGAAAACCTGAGAATATAACAAGCCAGAATAAAAACATATTAATGATAGATATTGTTTATGTTTCATAATTAAAAGTATCTTAGATTTGTACAAACGTTAAACTTATTTTATTAGAGCTGTAAATAATAGACAAGTTAAAGACTTATTTAACTATCTTATCAAATAATTATCTTATAAATACTATTTAACTTCTTCCATGACCAAGTCTAAAAAACCAAATTAGTTTTGTTCAAAAGAATATTTAAAATATACTTTATTCTAGGTAAAACTTTAAGCAACTGGTTTTCACCTTTGATAGTTGGGGTGGGGTTTTTTGTCCTTCGTCTGATTGTTGGTTTAGGAAGATTACTTGATACACTATTTTTTTCTTTAAATAATCAGGCAATAAAAAAACCCATAATTATAGTTGGTAATCCTAGATCAGGTACAACGTTCCTTCATCGCTTTTTAATCAATCAAAAAATAGGTGCAGGATCTCAGCTTTGGCAATTGCTCTACCCTTCAATTATAGCCCAAAAGATAATCAAACCTTTTTTACCAGTACTAGAATACATTAGCCCAGCTAAACATCATTCCACAGAAGCTCATAAAACAAGTTTATCCTCAATAGAAACCGATGATATTTCGCTTTTGTTTCGTTATCTCGATGGTTTTTTTCTTTATGGTTTTTTTCTTACATTCGATGATGAAGATTTATTTGACTGGGTGGATCCTAAAATCAGAAATACCCAAGAAAGAGATTTTAATTGGTTTGATTCGGTATGGAAAAGGAATCTGATCTCAAACAATTCTGATAGATATATTGGAAAATTATTTTCATTAAGCGCGTGCCTCCCAGAGTTTCAAAAAAAATTTCCTGATGCAAAAATTCTATACATGATTAGGGACCCTCTGAGTGTATTACCATCTGGACTAAGTCTAGTAACCGGAGTCCTTGATAAAAAATTTAATTTTTGGAAACTCGATCCCAAAATAAGGAGTAGATTTATTAAGCGACTTTACCTCGCTCTTGTTGAATTATTAAATCGTTTCCACTATGACTGGGTAAATGATAATATTAATAAGAGCAATATCTATATTGTTCGTTATGATGATATGATGAATAATTTCGAATCTCTAATGAATGAATTAACTGATTTTGTTGGGGTAAAACTCTCAAAAGAATTAAGGGATATAATTAGTCTAACATCGGAGCAACAAAAAAGATATAAGAGCAATCATAAATATGATCTTGCTAAATTTGAATTGACTGAACAAAAAATCAAAACCGATTGCAAAAATATATATAATACTTTTTTAAATACTTAGATGAAAAATTCTATTATAATCCTTTTATCTATTTCTCTATCTTTTGCAAAGCTAGATCTCAGTTTAGCAAATAACCTTACAGACTGGAATAGCCTTAATAATGATAATATTCTCATATCATATACTAATTTTAAAGCCTTTCCAATTGTCCGAGCAAAAACAGTGATAGAACATCCAATAAGCAATATTGCTAAAATTATTGGCAATCTAGAATCTTACCCAACTGTATTTAAAAGAATAAAAGAAGCAAAAAAGCTAGATGATGATATAGTACAGATAATAATTGATATGCCATTCCCGTTCGATGGTAGAGATTATGTTGTAAAGTTTAGTATCGAAGAATCAGAAAATAAATGGCAATTAATTTATTCATCAGTGATTCATCCTAATGGGAAACCCATAGATAAGCATATTAGATTGCCAAATGCTGCAGGTATATGGAAACTAAAAAAAATAGATTCGAATAAGACTGAGGCTACCTATATTTGGAATGGAGAGCTTTTAGGGAATTTCCCAGATATTGCTCTCGATAAGGCATGGATACGTTGGGGAAAAGAAATATTCGATTGGCTTAACGATGCTCTTTAATTATATAATGCGGTATATAATTTTGCATTTATTTTTTTTTGCTATTGTTATTGGGAACAATCAAAATAGATTAGATGTAAATGGTCAGGCTAACTTTAACTACATAGCTAGACTATCAAATTATTCAATTATTAATCTTCCATATAGATTATTTAGCGCAAACATTAAGTATGGGTCAAAAAAATTCTTAGCACAATCTACAATTGCGATTGAACATCGAATTCGTAAAAGCACTGACTTCTTAGAGAGTACCAGCCCCACGGATTTTTCTTGGGACCTTAGAGAATTATATCTTTATTGGGAAACAAAATTAGGTGTTTTGAAAATTGGGAAACAGATATCTAGCTGGGGTAGTGTCGACGAAAATAGCCCGCTTGATATTATTAACCCTATTGATTACTATTATCTTTTTTCTTCGGGAATTAATAGAAAATTAGCAACATTCTCCGCAAACTACACCATCTATAAAAACAATACAAAATTCAATATTATATTTTCTCCAATACACAACACAAACCGAATCCCTCTCAATGACAGTGAATTCCCAATAGAGCTTCCTCTTGTTCCTGAGCAAATACAAATTTTTAATAAAGAAAAAAACCCGAATGAATACGGGCTACAAGTTTCTCAAAATTTCAGATTTGGTGATTTAAATATTGTATATTTTAGTGGATTTGATAGAGTCTATAATTTCACTGGAGTCAATACATGGGGGCAAGGTGTTTCATTAAACGTTCCAAGATTTGATATTTTATTCGGTTATAGAAAAACAGAAATGATTGGTCTTGGAGGCAGCTTTTTTGGGAAATTTTTTACATTAAGGGCAGACATTGGGTTTTTTAAAACTCGAGATCTTAACAATCAAATCGATAGAAATTATCCCGGTTTCTTATACATAAGTTCACAAGGAAAATATGTTGAAATATTTGATTCTTTTGGATATGACTCACTTCATTTTTCATTTCCAATGAATGAAAAGGCTGATTATTATCAATCTACCATACAGATAGAAACAGAACTACCGTTTGATATTGACTTAATAGGACAAATATTTTTGTTTGAAAATAAAAACTATAGCTCTGACAGCTTGCCTATTAGTGAAGACATCCCCCTGCCTGTTCTTAACGACATGGATTTTTCCCAACTAAATCCAAAAAACTTCTTCACTCCAGGAATTGGAGCACCATTAGCGGTCCTATCTAAAAAAATTAGCTTAATTAGTTTAGAGAAAAAAATATTTGATGATCAATTAAAACTAACTTTTGGATCTATGCTTGACATAGATAATGCTAGGACAAATGAAAAAATCCCTGGATCTTTGTATTCTCTAAACTCTGAATATAACCTGTATGATAATGTTTTATGTATTGCAGGAATAACAAAAATAAAAAGTAGTGATGACCACCCAGATGGTGAAGACTACAGATTTAAAAAAATGGAAAACTTTTCTCATTTCCACTTTCAGCTAAAATATTTCTTTTAAAAAATGAAAATAGCAATTTCTTCAACGGGTATTTATATACCTCCCAAGATAGAAACAAATAGTGAAATTTCTCCTAAAATAGGCAAGTCTGAGGATTGGATAAAAAAAAAATCAGGTGTTTATGAACGGAGAGTGTCTGATATTGACGTTGATGCTATGGGAGCTATAGCAGGGAAAAAAGCATTAGGAAATAATAAAATACCTGACCTAATTATTAATGCATCAGGTGTCCCAAAACAAGCTATCCCTGATACTTCAATATTTTTTCAAAAAGAAATGGGTTTTGAAGGAATTCCATCATTTAGTATCCACTCAACCTGCCTATCTTTTATCACAGCTTTCCACACTGCGGGATCTTTTATAAAATCAGGTATATACAAAAAAATTTTAATTATCTCATCGGACCGGGGCACAAGAGGAAGAAATTTTGACGAACCTGAAAGCGCATCTCTTCTTGGCGATGGTGCAGCTGCTGTACTTGTAGAGCCTAGTAAACTAACAAGCAATAGTGAATTAATCTATTTTAATATGATGACTTGGCCTAGCGGTTCAGAATTAACTGAAGTTCGAGGAGGAGGAACAAGAAAACACCCCCAGGATTCTACGACAAGTATTTCAGATAATTTATTCACTATGGATGGACCAGGCATTTATAAAATCGCTAGAAAACAAGTATATAAAATGATGTTAAAGACACTAAAATCAACTGGTCTAAATCATAAAGATATAGATTGGGTTATTCCCCACCAAGCATCTGGAAAAGCAGTCGAAGCATACGTTACTACTGGTAAATTTTCAAAGAGTCAGGTTGTAAATATCGTAAGTAAATATGGTAACTGTGTCGCTGCATCATTACCAATGGCATTAGATATTGCTATCAATGAAAAAGGATTAAAGCGCGGTGATATTGTTCTTTTAATTGGTACAGGAGCCGGGTTATCTGCAGCATCTGCTTTGATAAGATATTAACTACTTTATGAGCATTAACTTTTTTAATTCCATATTAAGCCCATTACTAAACAAAAGAAAATAGATACCACTTGCATAACCCTTAGCATTCCAAGTGACGGCGTGGGCTCCTTTTTTATAAAACTCATTTTGTGATATTGTTGCAACCTCTTTCCCTGCTGAGTTTAATACAGTAATATTCATTTGGGTATCCGCTAAAATCGAAAATTGGATAGAAGTTTCTGGATTAAATGGATTCGGAAATGGATTAGATACTAAATATGATTCTAACATATGATCTTCATCAACAGATACTTGACCACAATCTTGAGGAGAAAAAACAGGAAATGAATAGTAAAATTGATCTAAACTCAACTCTAAGTTCTCACTTTCAGATACGCACGCAGGAAGACTCTCACATAATTTATTTCCACCAATTGCAAAATATGGGTAACCGCCTATATCACTGTTATTCCAATCGAGAGCTAATTCACAAAAACAATCTGGTAGTGAAGTAAGATTATTATTAAACAACCATAAATAAGTGATATTGGATAAAGAACAAATAGATTCAGGCAAAGAATCAAGTTCATTATATCCTAGATCTGCTAAAAATAAATTACTAAGGTTGCCAAATTCACTGTTTAAAGATCGAAGAATATTATTGTTTATATAGAATGATTGGAGGCCTGTCATTTGGGAAAAACTACTTGGGAGAATTGAAATACGATTCCATTCAAGATAAAGAGAAGCGAGCGCGTCCCAATGACCAATATTATCTGGTAAAGTAAAAATGGTATCATTTACTCCTGATCCATTTCCATAATTACCTGCAACCAAAAACCTTATTCGCCCGTTTAACCAAGTTTGGGTACCAAGCTCAAGTGGAGAATTATATTCAAGATTATTAATAGAAATAAGGCTATCTAATACTTCTATATCTCTATCATAAAAACAGGAATCTCCCACTAATACAGTTAGGGTCTGAGGTAGAGTATCATAATAGCTATATAAACTATCACATTGAGAAAAAAGATTATTTAGAATAAATAAAAAACTTGTTAAAGTAGAATGAATAAATTTATTCATTTTAAAAATAAGACCTTTCTCGTTTCTAAATAATTCAAATATTTAATTTTTAAAAAATAAATTCCTGTTGATAAATCTGTTTCACTCCAAAATATATTTTGATTATCGTTCGGATCAAGATTAAAAGTTTTAGTACCGACTGCATTACCTGAAATATCATATATATCTAATTGAATTCTTCCCTTTTCTCTTATACTTAAAGGAATCGTTACAATAGAATTAAAAGGATTAGGAAAAGGTTTCCCAACATTAAATATTGTTGGGATATCGCCAGCCAAGCTTGATAATGGTTCGGTATAACCCATAACTGTAATTATTTTACTCTTCTCAGGGTGAAACTTAGGAGTTATGACTAGATTGATTTGGTTGTCAATTTGATCAGGGGGTATTTGGCCAGAAAAGTTAAGTTCAATTTGTTGCCCTAAAGGTATAATATTGGCACCAGAAATATTTTCAAACCAACCTCTTTGATCATATAATTCATAAAAAAATTCTTGTGCATAATCCCCCTCATTTAAAACAGAAAAAGTTATATCTGATAATCCCTCAGGAAGGAAAACACCGCTCCTGCCATCATGCTCTTGATAATTATTAATCAAAATACTGAATTCAGCGGGGTGAATGCCCGGTATCCTTGTTGCTCTATAGACTGCACCATTTGGTAACGACAAATTATATTCACCCTGCCAAATGATTTCACCCTCATAGTTAACCTCTAGTGATCTACCTCCACCTCCAACTGTTGTTATAAGAACATTACCATTATCTAGTTTTTGAGCGTTCCCGGATGCAAAACCAAATAAGTCAGCAGGCAGCTCGTATTCCCAAATCAATTCTGCAGAAAAATTATCATCTGAGTTATCAATATTAATTTCTATAGCTCTTGATATCTGGTGTTCGGTTCCTCGAAACTCGGGACTTAAATTTCCATTATCAAAAGTGAGCAGATTACCATTAGCAAGAATCTGCAAACTGTGTTGGAAGCTAAAACCTAATTCATGACCTATACTTACCTCGCCTGATGGCATATCATGACCCATATTCCAAATAATTTCACCTGATAAGTAATCTATCTTTGTTATTCTGGAAAGATGGCGAACTGATATATATATTGCATCTTCAGACTCGTCATAGATTAAAGCATTTACGTGGGTCCAATCATGATGCAGATCAAGGTATGCCTGGTTCCAGGTGCCACCATATTGGTCAAAATCACTCATGCTAAAATGATCAAAAACACTCCACTGCCATACTATCTCCTTTGTATCCTTATCCCACTCAACTAATTTGTCTCCAATCCAAGGAAACTCCAAAGTAGATCCATCAGCTATAAATCCAAGAGATTGGAAAAGAGGAGACCAGTCACCAATAGGAATAGGCCCCATCATATTGGTCTCTACAATACCCATATAGTTACCACTAGGGAGTTGTATTAAATCATGATGCATGAATTCAAGATTTGGTTCAGACCATATAGTTTCGGAGTCAATAGAAAATTCTATTCCAGGGAGATTATAATCTGATTGAGAATTAAGATAACAACCAAAAAAATCGCCATAAAGAGATGTATTGTAATAAACTATATCCTGATAACCGGTATTCCAGACTTCTCTACCTGTTTTATCTATTACAGCGGAGAAATAATTAAAAAAAGCACCAAAAACCGTTAGGCCATTTTGAACTTGGTCTTGATCAAATAAAATAGCAGAGGCATTAGAAATTGAAGAACCGGTGCTAAAAGAAAAAATCTCACTCCATGCTCCTACCTCATCTAACGCAAAAACAGGTCTGACCCTCCAATAATAGGTTTGATCCCAATCAATACTCTCTTTTTCAATATACAATAGTGAATTATCCATTGTCTGCCTAATTGGGTCAGATAGATCTTCAAAATTTGAAATCTCAATTTCATAGTTTAAAGCCTCAGGTACCTGTTGCCATTCAAAGACAACATGAATATACTGGAGCTCAGATCCATTCTCAGGGCGAATTAAATCTGCATATAGTATACTAAAAACTAAAATAGGAATAAAAAATAATGCTCTCAATTAAATATAACCCATAAAATAATATCAAAGGAAATTATGACTATGATCAATATATAATTTAAAGACTTAAAAATGTGAATATATATTTAAAAGTTTAATCAATATTGTAATTTAAGATAATGGCTAAACCAAATTTTAAATTAAATCATCCAATAGTTATGTTTGGGAACGGTGAAATTCCACACCATTCTATTCCATTAGAAAAACTAAAAAATGCCTCCACTTTAATATCATTGGATGGCGGTTGTGATAAACTATTAAATCTGGGACTCAACCCTGATTTCATAATTGGCGATCTGGATTCATTAAAAATGGATCGGGCTAAATACAAAGGGAAAATTATTTTAATGAAAGACCAATCAAAAACCGATTTAGAAAAAGGTATAGAATGGTTGATAAATGAAAAAATACAAAAACTAGAACTTATTGGATGTTCTTCAAATAGGGATGATCATCACCTTGCAAATCTTTTACTTATCGAAAAATATTCTAAAATTATTGAAATAAAAATGACAACTAACTGGTCAGTTATCCGATGCTTAAATAGATCAAAAACTTTTAAATCAATACCTGGACAGGTAGTATCAATCATACCAAAAAATAATAACGTAAAAATCACTACAGAAGGACTTAAATATTCTTTAAAAAATGAAATGCTTAGCCATCGATCGGAGGGGATAAGTAATGTCGCGCTTGGTAAATATTTTTCTTTAGCGGTTTCCCAACCAGTCTGGATCATAATCAATCATATCTAATGGTTAATCTCCAACCCATTGATTGGTTTATTTTAACTGCATATTTATTATGGCTTTTGTGGTTTACGATTGCAAAGTTAAAAACCACTGATAAATCAGATATTGATTATATATTAGGTGGTCGAAAATTAAGTCTACCTGGTTTTGTGGTTACAATCGTTTGTACCTGGTATGGCGCTATTCTGGGTATAGGCGAAAATACGTTTCTCTACGGAGTCCACAGCTGGTTTATCTTAGCAGTACCATATTATATATTTGCCTTTTTCTATGCATTCTTTATAGCTCCAAAAATTCAAAAGTTAAAAATGGTTTCTATTCCAGATCACTTTCATTCCCAATTTGGTGAGCAAAGTGGTATCATAAGTGCATTACTAATAACAGTTATTTCAAGTCCTGCTCCTTACATATTAAGTATGGGCATTATCCTACAATTTTTCTTTAGTTTAAATTTAGGAACCGCAATAATGATTTCAGTTTTCTTTTCCACAATTTACATTTGGAATGGTGGTCTTGGGGCAGTTATCAAAACTGATATGGTCCAGTTTACACTCATGTTTATGGGTTTTATTTTTCTTTTTTTATTTTCATGGGAAAACTTTGGCTCCCCGATTACCCTCTACAATAGCCTAGGTGAAAACTACAAAGATCCTCTTGGAGGCAATTCAGTCCAATATTTTTTTGTTTGGTTTTTCATCGCCGCGTGGACCTTAATTGACCCAAACTTTTTCCAGCGTTGCTCTGCGGCCAAGTCACCTGAAACAGCTAGAAACGGACTTTTGGTTTCAATAGTATTTTGGTTTATTTTTGATTTTATTTCTCTTTTTTGTGCCCTATATGCAGTACAATATATAAAATTGGGTAATGCTTTATTTGTCTATCCAGCGCTTGCTTTAGAGGTACTACCCGCTGGAATTATGGGTATATTTATTATCGCAGTCCTAGCTATAATTATGTCTACAATTGATTCTATGAGTCTTATCAGTGGAATAACATTCGGAAGAGATGTACTCTGGAGAATTGATAAAAAAACAGAATCAAAAACTTCCGTCTCTTATATTAAAAGAGGATTGGCTGTGACATCAGTATTATCAATGCTGCTCGCCTATTCAATACCTTCAATTGTAGGCCTTTTTTATTCAATAGGATCCGTAATTATTCCAGGCTTGATATTGCCTTTTCTACTTTCTTTAAGACTTAAGACTAACCTGATCGTAAAAAACTGGATTCGATTGTGGATGCTATTGCCGGTAATCATATCACTTTTCTGGTTGGTGCTGTCCAAAAATATTGGAAATCCTCTTTTAGGCATTGAACCATTTTATCCAGGAATGATTTTATCAAGCTTTTTCGGTGTTTTTATATATATAAAATCAAAAAACCCAATAAAAAAATAGAACAAACTTGACCAAAAAATTTTAGACTATTTAGCGTACTGTTCTAACCATCTTAAATGATTTTCTATCATAATATCCTCTGGGATTATATGCCCAACTCCTTCTAAAATAATCATTTCTTGATTTTCTAGTGGTGTTCCTAAAAGTTCCTGCATGGGTATCTGGGAATTCTGATAATCAAAAATTCCATCATTTTTACCTGTAATATGCATTACCGGTATTGTAATCCGTCTAGTAAATAGTGCGGGGTCAATTTCTGGTTTGCTTTTTTGGACTTGTAATCCGCCTGCACAGATAAAAGCACATTTTACTCTATCATCAATTGCTAATAATATATTTGACATAATTGAGCCCCAGCTGTAACCCATATAGGAGAGATTCTCAAAATCAAAATCATTTTTTGATTCAATAAAATCTATGCTTCTTTTATAATCTTTCCCGATTTTGATAATCGTATTTTTATAATCTTCAGATTCATTCGCCCACCAAGTTTTTAAAATCTTATATCTATTATAAGTACTATAATATACCGGACAAATAATTGCATAACCTTCAGCTAATAAATAATTATAATTTTTTATTGCAAATTCTATAATCCAATCATCCGAATTACTTCCTATAGCCCATGCGCTAGGAAATTGAATAATTGGCTTAAGTTTGGCATTGTGTTTATTTGAATAAATTACATATCCATGCAGTGGCTCATTGTTTTTATATGCTGGTGTTAGCTGGAATCTGTATGCTATGTAGTTTTCATAATTAAAAATAGAGTCAACTATAGGATCTAGATCATAGGGGTCGTAGCTAAACTGCTCTTTATAAATGTTAAAAACATCATCACTCACATCGTTCTCCGATAGGATATCTCTCTCAATATAGTCTACAACTAGGTTATCTAATAATTCTAATTCATTTGAGTTTCCAGATTTTACAACTCGAAAACCATTCCCAATACTGCGATCAAAAGGCGATACACCATGATAATTATTAAAGCTATAGGAGTTATCACGATATGAACCACCCAGTATGGAAAACTTGTTTTTTTCTTCTCCCTGAGGATTTGTTGTCCATTCTCTCACATTACCCGCAATATTTTTTACTCCAAAATAGTTTTCCCCCCTAGAATCACTCACCTCCCACAAATGGCTTGATTTCAAATTACTTCTACTTATATCAGGCAAATCGCTAACGAAACCTGATAAACCTGCAGAACTAAGCCATTGAAAAATATTTGGTAATTTAAATCCTTTATATTTAGCATATGCACGAGCTTCAAACCAAGATATCCCTGTAACAGGGAAATTCTCAGTGTTGTCAGCATACTGTCCATAGGACCAGTTGGCGGGACCATATTGACCATACTTATCAACAAATCTTTTAATTGATTCTTCAAAACTATATTTTACCCCACCAACACTTATTGGGAAATCCCAATATTCTTTCTGTTCATAACCGCCATTATTAACAAAATCTTGAAATTCCTTATTCGACACTTCTGTTTTTGATATAGAAAATGTCTCAATCGAAATATTGCCAAAATTAATTCCGGGCAAAAACATCATATTATTTTTCGTTTCAGGAATTATGGCATGGTCATTAGGATATTCTTCTATATTTCTAAAGTTAAATTCACCAGATCTATTAGGTGTAGCTACAATTATTCTATCATTGACTTTGAATTTTAACTGGAAATCATACTTACCCTTAAACCAAGGAACTCTTATACTATCTATCGGAGTAAGGCCTATTTCATTCCAAAGAGTATCCACACCGTATTTAATCAAAACTAATGCTGGTAAAGAATCGGATTTTATATTTATTGGATACGTTGATTTTTCAAAGTAGCGTTTTAATAATTTATTTTTGGGATAAATATCCAATAATTTTTTAGTTTCTTTAAAAACAAAATAATTATCGCC
This sequence comes from uncultured bacterium, assembly GCA_964343085.1. GTDB lineage: Bacteria > Fidelibacterota > Marinisomatia > Marinisomatales > UBA1611 > CAZLPW01. The sequence goes on from CAYFIF010000005.1 coordinate 23,912, forward strand.
ATTGTCGAATCTTTCGACAATTTTTTCCAAATTGTCTTCCAAAGATATTTCCGGAGTTTTTTTATAATTATAGAAAAGTAAAAAAACTATAAAAAGTAATAGGATTAAAAATAAATTAGTTTTCGATTTTACTTTATTTACCTGGATATTTTCATTGAGATCTTTTTTATCTTCTTCATTAACTAAAGGTTTGCCTTTAGGTAGACCATGAGAAATTATACTATATACTTTTACACTTTGGAAGACCCCTTTTAAATCAGGTTCCCCGAGAAATACAGTATCAAATTCCGGATTTCTTTCTAAAGAAGCATTTACCCTTCCTGAAACTGCGACTCCACCTATACTTGCAAAAGGCTCAATTCTTGATGCAATATTTACATCATCTCCCAGGACATCATCTCCGCTTGTAATTACTTCTCCTTGGTGGATACCTATTCTAAGTTTTAGGTTTGGAATATTTTCTGAAGATTTTTGTATATCAATTGAACAATTTACTGCTTCCGTAATCGTTGAGAATGTTAATAAAAGTCCATCCCCAAGCTCTTTTAACCATTCCCCATTATGCTTTTTTACTATGGGTTTTAAAATATTTCTTTGAGTATTTAATAGTTCAAGAGCAGCGGGTTCATTCTTTGAAGTTAACTCAGTAAAGCCTGCAATATCTGTAAAAACAATTGCAACCAGTTTATGTTTTGGTTTATTCATTCCAATCTAAATCTAATGATGATAGCTAAAACTAAAAACCCCGCTTCGGCAGGGTTTTTATCTATTTATCTTTACCACATTAAATTTCAATAAGAAAACTATTCCATGCTTTGATCGTAATCTCCACTTGTTGCAAGGCCATTTAGTTTTGCTCTTTTATAAAATGCATCTTGGGCAATAGAAATATTATCTGAATCACCAGCCCATGCTTTTAATGCTGAAGACTGTAACGCTCTTCCATAGGAATAAGTTAGATTCCATGGACTTTTTTTACCAAGTATCTGGTTCATTTTATTTAGATGAGCGGTAGCATCTTCGTCACTCTGGCCTCCAGATAAAAAGGCAATCCCAGGGACAGCGGATGGCACACAACGTTTTAATACTGCAACCGTCATTTCAGCTACATCCTCTATCGAAGCCTGATTTGAACATTCATATCCCGATAATACCATATTAGGCTTCAGTACCATTCCCTCAAATAACACATTCTGGGAGTACAACTCATAGAAAGTTGTATGCAATACTTCTTCAGTAATAATAAAGCTATCTTCTATTGTATGATCACCATCCATTAAAATTTCAGGCTCTACAATTGGTACAAGTCCATTATCCTGACATAGAGCAGCATATCTAGCCAAAGCATGTGCATTCGCAGCAATACAAGGACTTGTGGGTATATTTTCACCTATCTCAATTACAGCTCTCCATTTAGCGAATCGAGCACCAAGACTAAAATACTCTTCTAATCTATCACCAAGACCATCCAAGCCTTCAGTAATTTTTTCTCCCTCACTACCTGATAGAGGATGCGCTCCTTTATCTACTTTAATGCCTGGGACAACACCTAGGCTCATAAGGTAATCAGGAAACTTTATATTTTCTTTTGTAGTGGATTGACGCAAGGTTTCGTCAAACAATATTACTCCGCTGATAAACTCTTCCATCCCAGGTGTAGTAAACAACATATCTCTATATACATTTCTATTTTCCTCCGTACTAGCAACCCCAATAGTATCAAACCGCTTTTTACAAGTTGGTGTGCTCTCATCTGCTGCTAGAATTCCCTTACCTTTTTTAACCATCAAACTTGCATTCTTTTTCAATATATCAACGTTCATAATATCTCCGTTATTTTTTTATTTTTGTCCAATTTCTTTTAACATATTATTATACCAACCTGTATGGATATCAAAGGGTTTTCCACCTTTAATTCTATCAAATTCAATTAATCTAAGACCTTGGTTATAATCATCGTCCAAACCAGCCAGTCCACTTTTACCTTGAACCGCTTGTTCTGCACTAAAAAAAGCTGATTTTTTTATTAGCTCCAAATCTTTTTGATTTGGTTTTGATGAACGGGCAAAATACCCACTTTTCTGAACCAATGTTTTTTCTGCACCCAATAAAGTTGAAAATTGTTTCGCAAACCATTTTCCTGGATTTATTTCATCCAAGCGAACATGGCCAAAAGCATCTCTAGGGATTTCTTCACCTCTAGATTGCATCTCTCTAATAATCATTTCCTGACCTGCTCCTTCACTTAAAAAAATATTAACACCATCTTTTTTATCCATCTCCATTTTTAGACGTTCGACCTCTGAAGGAAAATTAAAATCCTCTTCTGGAATATATATCGCATCAATGTCCCATCTTTTTTTCTCTATTAGAATTTCTGGTAAAAAATTACGGTCCATCATTCTTCTTCTGTAATCAAAGGCAGTTTTTGCTGTTAGCCAACCACAATGTCTCCCCATTACCTCATGAATAATAAGCTGCCTCGTCGAGGTTGTGTTTTCATTAGCTATGTTCTCAAAAAAAATTGCTCCCTGCTCTGCGGCTGTCCATGCTCCTAGAGTCTGTGATACAGGAAATACATCATTATCAACAGTTTTTGGTAGTCCGGATACAATAAGATCATATCCGTTTTCTTCTAAATAAAATGATAATTGTGCAGCCATAGTATTAGTATCGTCACCACCAATTGTATGAAGAATATTAATATTATCTTTCGTAAGCTGGTCAGCAGCTTTTTTTAATGGATCTTCACCCTCATTAACATAGCTTCTTTTTATACAGTCTTCTATGTTTGTCAATTTTACCCTACTATTTCCTATCGGTGATCCTCCGAAATCATAAAGCACCTCAAAATTATTCTTTACAGAGCTAGGTAATTTTATAGATTCTCCAAGAAGAAGTCCTCTGTAACCGTTTAGATATCCAAAAAGCTCTGCCTCTGGTAAAATATCATTATATTTTTCAATCAACGCACCGATTGAAGCTGATAAGCAAGGCGCTATACCACCTGCAGTAAGAAAAGCAATTCTCATCTTAGATAATTTGAATTTTTATTAAAAAATATTACTATATGTATTGATTTATTATGGAGAAATAAATTTTAGATAAATATTTAATATCAGAATCTAATTTATATTGATTTATGAATGGTATGTCTATTTTTTAAAAAAAATATAGGATTAAAAATCAGAAAAATTCTTTGGAAACCAAAATATCCTGAAAATACTGAGATGGCTCAATTTTTGGCTCATGTTAATGCGCAATTTAATAGTCATCTAAAATCATATAATGATCTTTATAAATGGTCAATAAAAAATATTTCTAATTTTTGGAAAACTGTATGGGAATATACAAAAATAATTTATTCATCTTCCCCCAAAGAAATAATTGATGATGAAAATAAAATGCCTGGTGCAAAATGGTTTGCGGGCGCAAGATTAAATTTTGCAGAGAATCTTTTAAAATACAGAGATAATAAAAAGGCAATAATATTTAAGACTGAAGGATCCTTAAGTAGAGAGATTACCTACAACCAATTATTTAAAGAGGTCGAAAAATTATCATCTGCCTTAAGAGCCTCAGGAATTAAATCTGGGGACAAAATAATCGGCTTTATGCCAAATATACCTGAAACAATAATCGCCATGCTCTCAGCTACATCTTTGGGCGCAACTTGGAGTTCTTGTTCACCTGAATTTGGGATAAAAGGAGCTCTAGATCGTTTTAAACAAATTGAACCAAAAATTATTTTTGCCACAAATGGGTATTATTATAATGGCAAGCTTCATAATACCATTAATAAACTAAGTCAAATAGTCTTAGGTCTTCCGAGTATCATTCAAACTGTGATTGTAGATTACCCTGATTCATCTATAAATACAAATCAAATCCCAAAAAGTATTCGTTACTCTGACTATAAAAATTCTAAAATCACACCTCTTGAATTTATTCAACTCCCTTTTAATCACCCTCTATATATAATGTACTCATCAGGAACAACAGGGCTTCCTAAATCGATTGTTCACGGTGCCGGTGGAACACTATTACAACATCTGAAGGAATTAATTCTGCATTGTGATCTTAAAAGAGAGGATACAATTTTTTACTACACTACATGTGGTTGGATGATGTGGAATTGGCTTATCAGCTCGCTATCAGTTGGTGCCACTATTGTACTATATGACGGGTCTCCAAACTATCCAAATTTGAACAGACTTTGGGAGATATCTGAAGAATTAAAAATCACAGTTTTTGGTACTAATGCAAAATTTATTGATACATGCAATAAATCTAAATTATCACCAAAAAAATTGTCTGATTTATCATCTATAAGATTAATACTATCTACTGGTTCAACTCTAGCAGATAAAAATTATGATTACATTTACAAAAATATTAATCTTGATTTACTATTAGGATCTATATCAGGAGGCACAGATATTATTTCATGTTTCGCACTATCAAACCCTATGCTACCTGTCTATAAAGGAGAATTACAGTCACCAGGTCTTGGAATGGATATCGATTCTTTTGATCCAAACGGGAATTCATTGATCAACAAAAAAGGGGAGCTGGTATGCAAATCACCTTTCCCTTCCATGCCATTATATTTTTTTAATGATATCGATGGATCAAAATATTACTCTACATATTTTGAAAAATACTCTGGTATTTGGCACCATGGTGATTTTATAAGTATAAATAAAGAAGGAGGCATAAGAATTCATGGTCGTAGCGATTCAACTCTAAATCCAGGCGGAGTTAGAATTGGAACTGCAGAATTATATTCTATTACTGATTTATTCCCAAATATTGAGGATAGTTTAGCAATAACACAAAAATGGAAAGACGACCAACGAATTATACTCTTTCTAAAAATGAAATCAGATAAAAAATTATCAAACCAATTAATAAAAGAAATAAAAGAATCAATAAGGGAAAATCTATCACCAAAACACATTCCTAAATTATTTATCAGTGTCCCTGACATCCCCTACACTATGAATGGAAAAAAAATTGAGCTTGCAGTAAAAAATGTGATCGAAGGTAAAGAAATCGATAATCGCAGTTCAATAATTAATCCCGATGCTATTGATTTCTATAAAAACATACCTGAATTACTGATCGATTAATTTATATAATTTAATCATCTTCGTAATCTCGAAATCTTTCCCTTGCTTTCATAAAAGCAAATAAAAGAAGGATTACAAATATGAGACCTATAGTCAATTTTTTCCTGACTGTGTGTAACCTAGAGCCCCGTATCTATCATTAAGAACTATGACGCCATCCATATCACGGTTTGATCCAATGTAGGCGGTTGGTTGCTCATATTTATTATAAGTTTGAACGTAACCATTTTTTTGTTCTCCAGTGCCTAAATAGAGTGTCCGCTTTTGATCCTGATTGAATGCAGTAATAAATCCACCGTGGCCATCATCAAGAATTGTTATTGAATTAACAATAATATCACCTAGGTTATCATCTTTCTCAGCTCCAAGAAATAAAAAAAATAAAACCGTGGTTAAAACACCAATTATAAAACTTTTTATATCTATATTTTTCATAATTTTCTCCTTTAAAAATATTTTTATTTACTTATTTTTCAGCTCATCACTCAATTCACTCATTTTATTAACGCTTGGATTTTTTGATATTTCCTCAGCACCAAATTCATTGTGCCACATATTTTTTGCATCTAATACTCTTAGAACAAGGATAGTTGTATAAACAACTAGTATAAAAATATAAGTGCTAACGTGGATAGGATTTTTTCGATCAATTAGAAAAAGGAATATTAGAAGAATAACTGGCAGCCACTTTATAATTTTTTGAATTAGCTTCATTATTCTAAACTCTTTGATATATACTCTAACATTTTTTCCTGCTTTGTTCTCCAACCAAGTCGTGTTTCCACATTTATGTATCTTATGCCATTACGTAGAGCAGCCCAGGACAAGCTCCCATTATCTTTCAAGGGAATTTGGTTTTGCAAAACTACATTGTATGGCCCTATAGAAAGTTTTTCAAAGTCTCCTTCATAAGTACAAATAATAAAATCTTTTGAGTTCTGTTTATTCTTAAGTGAGACTTTTGTACTAAACTCCAGCTCATCCTTAACACTATATCCTCTTGAATTATTATGAACAGCAATAACTATTCCGGAAGAATCAGGAAACAATTTATTTAAAAAATTTTTCCTGTCTATATCTAATCTGTCAAGAGCAGGTTTTAGAGTCCCTGGGGCCCACTCCGGTTTAAATTTTTTCAAGGTCCTAAAGGAACCTGACCTTGAAAAAATTCTATTAGGATCAATCTTCGTATCCAGAAAATCTACTTCTCTATTTTCACTTTTTATAAAATACCCCTTCCCTGGATAAAATTTCAAATGATTAAGAATGGCCATTTTTGCTGTCTTTTCATCTCCATGTATCCATATGTAGTGCCTATTAGAATCATTTTTATACCTTATATCAAAAATAATATCACCAAATGATATGGAGTCCCTAAAAGGTAGATCAGCATTTTTATTATTCATATTAAAAGCGCTAACAATATTTATAATAAAAAGAAATATTTTATTCCTAAAAAATTGATTATTGTAACTAGGCATTAAATTATAAAATCAAAATAGCAATAATAATATTAATCACTAGCGCTATCATTATCATTATCATTCATTCTATAGATAAATGCAATAACGAGTGAACCGACAATAAATAAAACTAAAAGAATAAAAAATATGATTTTTATACTCATAAAATTTTTTAATCAAAAAATAAATTAAATATAACAGAATACTGAATTAATATTATACGTTCCACGAGTGAATTTTATCTTTTTTTATATATTTTTCTAATTCAAGCCTAAGTGAATTTATTACATTATTGAGATCTTTCTTAGGAAGTGATAAGGTACCATCCTGATTCTCATATTTATGAAAATATAAATCTGAATTAATATCAGTCTTTTTAATACGGCTAAAGTGTTCTTTATTCATTCTAAAGACACCAATTGTAGTGTCATAAATTGAGCTTGGCTTAATTTTACTAAAAACATCATGGAAAAATTTGGTATATATAGATTGCCAATCATCTACCGTTAAAACTGGATCAAAACAGATTCTCACTTTCCAACCATTATCTATTGCGGATATAATTGATTTTAATCTACTTTTTAGTGGGGGAGCTGTTGATTCGTATTTTTTTGCAACAGATTCAGGTGAAAGTGTCCAACTCAGTATAGTATTTTTATTTGAACAAATATCGCTAATAGAAGAAAACAGCCCACTCTTTGTTCGAATTTCCAGATATAGATCATTTACAGTTTCAGAAAACTTAATCCAGTTTCTACATATTGGTACAATATTTTCCATGGCCATTAGATCAGTATTATAAGATATTGATAGATAAAATGGTTTTTTATCTATCTTTTTTTTCATCTCCGATATTACACTATTAAAAAAATCAATTTCATTTACAAATAGCACCAGGTTTCCAGATGGATACATCCCCTGTAAGAAGCAATACTCACAATTGTAAAGACAATTAATAGCAGGTGTTGTATAGTACACTTTTGAAGAATCAAACTCTTGGACAATTGGAGAGACTGGGTAGAGATAAGGTGGGGGCTTTACAGCTAAAATTAGTTTCATACTAGATTTTTGGAGCTGAAAATTTTGATTTGAGCGATTAAATATTTCTTTATAGTGTTTGATTTTGATTACCCTAGATAGCCTGTACCTAGATAAGATAGTTTTTGTTAATGGATAATCATAGGCATCTTTTTCTATGTAGATATGAGAAAGATTAGGCAGAGTGTTTTTCAAAGAGCTCATTAAACAATTTATTTCGCTTGGATTTTTCTTTTGGGATTATATCTGATATTTGTGGGAAAAAATCGATTGAATGATTTATTCTAATATACTTTAAAAGATCTTCCAGCTGTGATTTTTGAGTTTTGGTAAGTTTCCATTTATCAACCAAGTTTGATATCCATATATTGTCTTTATGATTTAAGATAGAATTTTCTGATAATAGTAATTTATTAAAACCAACCAAAAATTTTGATATTACATTTAGCCGAGAATAAACAAGATCTAAAATAAAATTTTTTTTAATATTACCTTGGTCTAGATCCATATAATCAGAAACTATTTTTATAAATGCCATACGCTGAATTGGTACCAAACTCTTACAAACTCTAAATATTTCTGATGCTTCCATATCTACCAATTCAAGGTAAGAACCAGCTCCTTTTGTTATAGGTTCATTAACCGTAATTATAGAAGCCTCTGACATCTTATGATCCACTAAAATATCGGGGTAATAGGTTTCACCGGTTTCAGAGTCTTTTATCTTATTTATTATATGACATTCTCCGATACTAGTCTTTTCGGGGTTTCCACCTGCTATACCTATATTTATAAATTGAAATTTATCATAACCTTCTGATAAAGAGTATACAGCTTTTAATCTAGACTCGATATTGGCTTTCCCAACCCCAGTCTGTACAAGCATAATATCACTATTCTTAAAAACAGGAAAATTAAAAAATTTTTCTCTCTCCAATCGATAGAAAGAAATAAAATTTTCTGATTCAAGACCAAGAGCTGTGATAATACATTGCAAAATATTGATTCAATTATTTTAAAATGAAAATCTGAGAATCTTTTTCTTTGGTTTCTTTTTGGACTTTCCCCACGGCTTCTTGCCATCCCAAGCAAAACCAAAAAGATTTTTCTTTTTTCCTTCTGGTCCATAGTGAAACTCGCTCCGGTCATTACTCTTTTTTCTTTTTTCCAAATCCATACTAATTGATTTTAAAATCATTATTCTTGTAGGCTCATCAAGCTCAACAATATCATAGTAGATAACATCTCTACCAAATTTAGCTCCCAAAATATTTAAACTTTTTCCAATTAAATAAAAGCCAAGTCCTAGTGAAATACCTGGAACAACATAATCAGGTTGCCCTGCAACAGCAGAGCCCAAAAAAACTGTGATCAGAAACTTTCCAATAAATACAATAGGCGAACCAGCGGGTCTATATGATTTTTCAGCGTAACGTATTTCATTTATTGAACCTATGGGGATGGTCATAAGAACCAGGTCTTCCTTCCAAAATACAATATTATTGTCCTCAATAGTAAATGGATTAGCTGAAGAAAATACATCGTCATTTTCTGTATACAATATTACTTTTTGGGCCTGTAGAGTAGTCAATGCAAAAAAAAAGAGTATATAGAGAATAAGTTTGTTTTTCATCTGAAAATAGTGTCCCAAAATTAAACCAAAGTTTTTAATGCATTAAGTAAGTAATCCATATCATCATATGTATTATAAATATTACTAGAGACTCTTATGTAACGCTTATTATTCCATTCAAAAATTGGTACTTCAATTTTAAAATCATTCCATAATAACTGTTTAATATTTTCTGGTATAGAAGCTGGAAGAGGATGACTTACCATCTGATTAAGCCATTCTGGAGAGCGGTAAATAGGATCAGTTTTAAATAATTCAACTAGTTCTCCACCTATATCTTTTATCATATTTACACATTTCTCTCTCTTGCCCCTTATTGTATTATTAAAAAATTCAATGACCACTGGAAGTGTCAAAAAAGCGGACATGTCTCTAGTACCTTGGTATTGAAATTCATGCAAAAATCGGCTCGAACTTGGATCATCACCATACTTCCCCCAGCTATATACTAGAGGATTGAGCCATTCTTGGTGTTTCTTTTTGGCATATAGGAATGAGGTACCTTTTGGCGCACAGAGCCATTTGTGACATGCTCCAACAAAAAAATCGCAGTCTAGATCATTCAAATCAACTTTTACCTGTCCAGGTGCATGTGCACCATCAATAATTGTTAGTATGCCTTTAACCTTTGCCATTTCACAAATTTCTTTGA
>CAYFIF010000006.1:0-32238 GCA_964343085.1 uncultured bacterium
GTGCAAATGTGGGACTCCGCATCCCCCTTACCTCGGATTACCGCCTGAACCTAGGATTCACCCACATTGATAAAATCCCAACATTTAAACAACGCTATTGGGTTGGTCACCCTGGTTTTACAATTGGTTTAGATATGGCAGTCCCGAGGCAGATAAACAGGGTACCTACGAGAGGACCTTCGAGCCCTTCTGGTTCACCATTGTATCAGAATAATAGAGGACCAGTAGCGGTTGGTAGGACACCATTTAACCAAGACTCAACGATTGCGATGGCTGATTTTGCGGTTCTCTCAATGAAAGATTCAATGGCCCTAATGAATAATGAGATGAGGAATTTAATGGTTCGGCTAAACTCTATGGAGCAAGAGTCTAGATTTCTAAATGACTCTTTAAAATCACTTAAGCTCTCAACAAATGTTTCTGAGAAAAATATGAATGATGCGCTTAGACATTTATCTAAATCTCTGAGATATTTTTATGCAGGTGATTATAGAGAATCTTTAAAAGAAGTAGATCTTGCGTTAGAATTAAATCCTAATCTTGCACTTGCTTATGCCAGAAGAGGTTCAATATATTATAAATTAGGTGACGTTCAAAGAGCAACAATTAACTGGAATCTGGCCTTGAGGCTAGATCCAGAATACACAGATGTGAGAAACATACTAAAAGCTCTAAATGAAAATAAAATGAAAAATACAAATTTTATTGGGGACTAGCATATGGATATAGCTTTAATTATAGGTGTTGTACTTGGAATGGCTTTTATGATAGGGAGTATTGCCTATGCGCTCTTTGTTGAAGGTGCCGCAGGTGGCTTTGGTAATTTCGTATCAGCTCCAAGTTTTGGAATTGTTTTTGGAGGAATGTTAGCCTCTATTTTTGTTGCTTTCCCAATGTATCACGTGACTGCGTTAGGCAAAGCAATTGGCGCGGTTTTAAAACCAGCAGATGACAAAATGGGTCCGCTTGTTGATGAAGCTTGTGATGTTGCCGAACAGGCTAGGAAAGGGCCATCAGATTTAGAAAAATCAGTGGATACTATAAAAACGTATTTTTTTAAGGATGGCGTGCAGATGGTTGTAGATGGATATTCCTTAGAAGAGTTGACCGAGGTGATGGAAACAAGAATAGAGTATAGGGAAAAGCGAGAAAAAACACAGACAGATATGCTAAAGTCAATGGGAGATCTTGCCCCTGCCTGGGGTATGGTAGGGACTCTTATTGGTCTGGTTTTGATGTTAGCAGGTTTTGGAGGTGAAGGTGGTGCTGATAATCTTGGGGGTGGTATGGCAGCTGCTTTGATCACAACTCTCTATGGAGCAGTTTTTGCGAATCTTTTCTTTTTACCAATGGCTCAGAAAATGGGTAATAAAACAACCCAAACATCTATGTCTTCATGTTTACTTGTTGAGGCTGCTCGTTTAATTCATCAAAAAAAGCACCCGCTCATTGTCAGAGAAAAACTAAATTCATTTATTCCACCATCTGAATGGAAGAGAGAATAGTTTAGATGGCATTTACACCAGGTGAAAAAAAAGCCTACAATAAGGGCTTTGAGGCAGGTGCCGACTCGGTTGAGGAGGGCTTACCTGGTTGGTTTGGCACGTTTGCAGATATGATGACTCTTTTATTTGCCTTTTTCGTTTTGTTGGCTGCTATCTCTACTATGGATCCTGTAAAACTTCAAGAAATGGCAAACTCAGAAGGAAAATCTCTTGGCAGTAAAATAAAAAAGGATGGAGCAGCAGAGGAAGAGGGGGAGTTTGAACCAATAGAAAACCTTGCCCAAATGAAGCAAGAGATGGAAGACGCCATCGAAGAAATGAAAAAAGAAAACCCAAAGGGCGATCCCCCAATTGATATTCAAACTAGCTCTAAAGGGTTGATAGTAAATATAAAAGGAGATTTTGCTTTCCCCTCAGGAAAAGCAGATATGAAACCAGAATTAAAGACACTGCTTAATGATGAAATTATTCCCAGAATTCAAGCAAGCCCATTTCAAGTTGAAGTTGCTGGCCACTCAGATAGCGATGCGATGCCAAAAAAATGGCAAAAGTTTTACGCCAGTAATTGGGAGCTTTCAGCAGCAAGAGGAGCGACTTGTGTCAGATATATGATTGATCAAGGAGTACCAGCCCCTAGGTTACTTGCAGCTGGCTATGGTGACTGGTACCCTAAAGGAATAGATAGTATAAGAAGCGAAAACCCAATGTACAATCCACTAACACTGACTTGGGATGAAAAAATTGTTGTCGATGAAAAAACAGGAAAATTAGCACCAACAGTCCTTTCTCTGAATAAAACTAAAAGACAAAAAGCTTTAAATCGGAGGATTCAAATTACATTCATTCAACCACCTCACCATGGGAAGGGTCGTTCGGCTACATCTTATGAGGATTAAACTGGTTAGGTAAAAAAATTAAAATGCGGAGCAAACACATACCAAGGAGTACCATATGATAAATGGAACTAAAAATATAAAAACCATATTGGCCTGTATTTTGGCGATGGCTATTATTCTAGGACAAGGAGGTATAAGCTACCTATCCCAAAAGCTAGAGGTTGAAAACACCGTTAAGGGGCGTATTCAAGAGGCATTATCTAAAATAATTGATAACCACAAATATGTTATAAATGTAGATGTTGAACTTGAAATAGTTGACGAGGTTGAAGAACAGATAACAATGTTATCTCCAAGAAAACAAACCGTTAAAAAAAAGTCACTAACGCCGGCTCAGGAAACGGCCCAGGCCCTGTTGGAAATGCAGGAAGAAATTTTACAAGAGGCTGAAGCAGAGGATAATTTATACTCTATAGGTTTGCCTATCCCTGGTTTTGAGGTTGACATAACAGAAAAAAAATCTACAAAACCAACACGGCCAAAGACTAAACCAATTGTCCCGGAAACCATGAGGCCAGTTGATGATAGTTTTGAGGTAGATGATTCAGGGCCTTCAGAGCCTTCAGTAGATAAAGTTCTTCGAAGCAAGAGGCCAGCTCGAGCGGAAGTAAAGAAAATGGAATTGAGCTTGATCCTTCAAGAGGGAGCAGCTCCTGAGCTAATAGAAAACATACGACAATTAACCATGGCGGCCTCCAAGTTTGATCGGTCCAGAGGTGATAAATTAACTATCATGACTGCGAGTTTTAAGGAACGCAGAGATAAGCGCTCAGCTGAGCAGATAATGTTAAAAAATATTGCAGAAAAAATAGATATACTGGAGCAAAAACGAATTTCAGAGGGAGAAGACTGGAAGACTCAGATAGAGAGCTATCGCTCAGAAGAAAGTAAACGACGTGAAGAAGACAGAGAATTTTTTAATGAGCAGCTTCAGCAGATGCAAGATCAGGCTAAGCTTCAGGCTTACGAACAAGAAAAAAGAGAGCTGATGTTGCGTGATTCAATGAAGATGGATAAACTGAATACAGAGATAACAGCTCTAAAAGAGATGCTTACTGTTTCGAGTACAACAGATAGTGTTAAGAAAGCAAAACAAAAAGGTTCTCTTGATTCAGCTAGGTTTGCATTGTTGGATAATGAATTACAAGGTCTTAGGCAAATGCTCCTGAGATCTATGTTACAGGATTCGGTTGATGCCCAACAGAAAGCCCAAATTGAAATTCAAAAAGAATTGGAAGCTAGAGAAAAAGAGAAAGCAAAAAGAGATTCTCTACTCGCTGAAAAAATTGCAGCTTTAGATATTGTACAAAATGAAATGGATGCTCTCCAATCAGAAATGGAAGGAGGGGTGGACTCATCTCTTCTTTTATGGGGTCTAGCTGCATTAGTTTTTATTTTATTAGCAGCAGTTATTTTTATGCTGCTGAGAAACAAACAGGGACCAGTACCACCAATGCCTCCATATATGTATGCTCCACCACCACGAGGTCGTCCAAGAAGAAGACCACAGTCTAAGAAAAAAAAGAAAAAAGCTGCACCAAAAAATGATAGTGAAAACAAAAAAGATGATAAAGTTGAAACTTTAGGAAAGAGTAATAATGAGAGTACCAGTGTTCAATCCAATGGCTCCGCGGGTTCAAGCAAATCAGGCGATGAAGAGTTACCGGTAACACCTTCTGTTCCCGTTAGCGAAGATCCTAATGTTGTGAGAAGTGAGATTGACGATATTCGGAAATCAGTTGTTTCAATGAGCGTTGGTCAGCCTGAAAGAACTACTACAATTGTAAAAGAATGGTTAGAACAACCAGCGCCTGTAGGTGGGGAAGCGCCTGTAGAGGATGGAAGTGGCGAAAGCGAAGAAGCTGATTCGGAAACAACAGAAGAAGCCAAAGAAGAATAAAGGAGTAAAAAAATGATTAATGATTATAATACATTATCGGGCCTGCAAAAGGTTGCTATCCTTTTTTCTGTAATGGGAGAGAGTCTAGCAATGACTCTAGTCAAGGGATTATCTAGAACTGAAATTCGGAAAATCAGATCTAGCCTAAGAGAGATGGGACAGGTTTCATTTTTAGTTAAAAAAAGGGTCATGGAAGAGTTCTACTTCGGCTTTTTGAGTGAGCAGTTCCAAACCCAAAAAGAGGAAGGCCCTCTAGAGCCATTTACTTTTCTAGAAGATCTTAATGAGGAACAATTAAATGCACTGCTAGCAAAAGAAGATGCGCCCGTAGTCGCGATTATGCTTGCACAACTAGATCCAGAAAAAAGGATGAAAATACTTGATAAATATCCCCCAACTGAAAAAGGTGATCTTTTAATACAATTAGGATCTCTTGAGGATATTCCCCTAGAAGGAATTATTGAGGTAGCAGCAAAAATGAAAGAGAAAGCATCGTTCTTACCTAGAACGGTAAACTTTTCAAGGGGTGGAGGAAAAGAGATAGCGGATATGATAGGTAAGATGTCAGCGGATGAAGAAGAAAAGTACTTGCAAGCTATATCAAACGAAAATCCAGATCTTTATAAGGAAATTAAAAAATACCATTTAACCTTTGATGATATTTTAGAAAAATTTCCAGATGATATAAAACGTTCTTTGTTTGTTTCAGCAGATTTGTCTGCTCTAGCCGTTGCGCTTAAAGGGATTGATCAAGAAATAGTAGATGCTATCATAGAAAACCAGCCTCAAAAAAGACAGGCAATGTATGAACCGGTAGAAAAGCCATTGCCAAAAAGAGAAGTTGATGACGCAAGGAAAAAAATAGTAGCTGATGCGAAAAAAATGGAGGAAGACGGAGATATAAGTCTAGCAGATATTCTTGGCGGTGGAGAAATGGTTGAGTAGGTTTCTATAAATATCTAGATCGCACAATATATTATATAAATAAAAAGTCCCTTAAGGGACTTTTTATTTTATTTCTGTGATAAAAATAAAAATATCATATTTCAGCCTGTGCCGCCGCAAGCCTAGCAATAGGCACTCGAAAGGGAGAGCAACTAACATAGTCAAGGCCGTTTTCTTTGCAAAAGTGTATTGAATCAGGGTCTCCACCATGCTCTCCACATATTCCTATCTTTAAATTTTTATTTTTCCCCTTTCCATAGTTAACTGCCATTGTCACTAATTTACCCACACCATTTACATCCAAACTTTGGAATGGATCTACTGGTAAAATTTTTCGGTCTAAATAGTCAGGTAAAAACGACCCTATATCATCTCTACTAAATCCAAATGTAGTTTGTGTGAGGTCATTTGTTCCAAAGCTGAAAAACTCAGCATGTTCTGCAATCTCATCTGCAGTTAAACATGCTCGTGGTAGTTCAATCATTGTTCCTACTAAATAATTTAATGTAATACCATATTTTCTCTCAACTTTTGAGGCAACATCTCTAACAATCTTCTCTTGGTCTATATATTCTGTAACTGTCCCAACTAATGGAATCATTATCTCTGGCAAAATATTTAGACCTTCCTTAATAAGTTCGGCAGTCGCTTCTAGAATTGCGCTGGCTTGCATTTCTGTAATTACAGGATATGCGATTCCAAGTCTACAGCCACGATGCCCTAACATTGGGTTTAGTTCATGAAGGCTTGTGATACGTTGACTTACTACTGAGCTATCTATGCCAATCTTTTCAGCTAACTCATTGATTTGTTTATTATTCAGGGTTATAAACTCATGGAGGGGAGGATCAAGTAATCTAATAGTTACTGGTTTCCCTTCCATGGCTTTAAGCGTTCCTTTAAAATCTTCTTTTTGAAATGGTAACAGCCCCATTACAGCCTCTCTTCTATCTTCATCATTATCAGACAAAATCATTTTTCGCATTGCCAAGATTCTTGTTTCATCAAAAAACATATGTTCTGTTCTACATAATCCTATACCTTCAGCACCAAACTTTATAGCTTGTTTAGCATCTTCAGGGCTTTCGGCATTTGTTCTTATTTTGAGTTTTCTTATTTCATCTGCCCATGTCATTAATTCTTTATACTCTATATTTCTATCAGGGTCAGCTGGGATTAGTTTTAATTGACCTAGATATACAACTCCAAGTGTGCCATTCATGGTTATCCAATCACCTTCTTTAACCACTACCTCACCAACGGTTAATTGTTTAGTTTCTATAGAGATATTTATTTCATTACATCCTACAATACAGCATTTACCCCATCCCCTTGCAACTAGAGCAGCGTGGGAGGTCATTCCTCCTCGCGCTGTTAATATTGCTTCAGCAGCATGCATTCCGTGAACATCTTCAGGGGATGTTTCCTCTCTCACCAGAATTACCTTTTCTCCTTTTCTATTCCACTCCTCTGCATCATCTGCTGTAAAAACAACTCGTCCTTTTGCTCCTCCCGGACCAGCAGGAAGACCCTTAGTTAATTTTGTAGCACTTTCTTCACTGGCTTTGTCTAAAGCAGGGTGGAGCAATTCATCTAATTGGTTAGGTTTTACTCTCATTATAGCAGTTTTTTTATCAATCATATTTTCATTAAACATGTCAACAGCTATTTTTATCGCAGACACACCATTCCTTTTTCCAACCCTTGTTTGTAGCATCCATAGTTTTCCTTCCTGAATAGTAAATTCAATATCTTGCATATCAGAATAATGTTTTTCTAATCTATTTTTTATATCAAATAGTTCATTATATATTTCTGGCATTGTATTTTCTAAGGAAGGAAGATGGCTTGTGTCTTGAGTCTTTGTGTCCTCATTAATTGGATTAGGAGTACGAAGCCCAGCAACAACATCTTCTCCTTGTGCATTACTTAACCATTCTCCAAAAAATTTATTTTCCCCTGTTGCCGGGTTTCTTGTAAAAGCAACACCAGTAGCTGATTCCTCACCCGTGTTTCCAAAAACCATAGTCTGAACATTTACAGCAGTTCCCCACTCTTCAGGGATATTTTCTATTTTTCTATAGCTGATAGCTCTAGCACCATTCCAACTCTTAAAAACGGCTTCAATTCCACCCCATAATTGAGCTTCAGCATCATCAGGGAATTCTGATCCAAGAGAAGATTTTATTTTATTTTTAAATATATCAATTACATTTTTCCAATCACTTTCAGAGAGATCAGTATCACTTTCTAAACTGTTTTCTAATTTATATGAAGATAAATGATGTTCTAATTTTTGTCTAATGCCTTGTCCTTCTGGTGGTTCAATGCCAGCAGCTTTTTCCATTACTACATCTGAATACATTGTTATTAATCTTCTGTAAGCATCATAAACGAATCTAGGATTATTCGTTTTTTCAATAAGCCCGGGAATTGTATCACTTGTTAATCCAACATTTAAAACTGTCTCCATCATACCTGGCATGGACTGTCTGGCGCCTGATCTTACAGATAGAAGCAGGGGGTTATCTGGATCACCAAACTTTGTTCCCATAATTAATTCAACTCTAGATAAGCTTTGTTTTAATTCTTGAGCCAACCCTTCAGGGAAAGATTTATTATTTTTATAATACTCTGTACAAACTTCTGTGGTTAATGTAAAACCGGGGGGAACGGGGATACCTAAAATATTCATTTCTGCTAGGTTTGCACCTTTTCCACCTAGTAGGTTTTTCATGTCTGCGCGACCGTCTGCACTTCCATCACCAAAAGAATATATGTATTTCATTGTTTTTACTTTGTTTTTATTTAGAAAAAATTAAAAATGTATATAAGTATAATACTATTTATATACATTATCAGCCCAAGAGTCTAAACCATGTTCATCTTTCAACTGTTTAGCAGCAGCTTGTGCTTCGGCTATACGTTTAAATTTTCCGTAGCGGATTCGATAGCGTTTTAAGTCAGATATATTTGCTGATGAGATTTCTGTTTTGATTCCCATTACTTCGTATTTATCAACTAATAGCTTAGCCATGGTTAAATCTTCTACAGAATTTAATTGTAATGTGTAATAATCAAGAATCAAATTTTTTTCAGTTTTTATCTTTTTTATTTTATTTGCTTTTTTAAAAGAATCCTTTTCATTGTGTACGGCTACTGATGTAGTAATTGAATATTTATTGGAGAAATCTTGTGATGCTCTAAAAGCAGATTTATAATCTTGATACTGCGAAATATAAACGCGGTACCAATTGGTTTTTTTAATTAAAACTGGTTTTGATATAGAAATATTTTCTATCCCCAGTTTAGATAATCTTTCTTTTAGTGATGTTGCTAGAGATAGATTTTTAAAAGAACCCGCTTGGACAAAATATTTTTTCCCAGGTTTTAATTGGGTTTTTTGATTAATGTTAAAATCAGTTCCGGTGTTTTTTTCAGATGATATTTGTTCAATGCTTGTGTTTAAATGTGAGCTGTCTGGCTTCTGTTTAAAAATTTCGTTTTCTATATTACTTTTCTTAATTTTTCTAATTATGGTCTTTGGTTTTTCAAGTTTTTCTGTTAAAAATCTAGATTTAGCCCATCCAGTAAACTCTTTATAAGTAATTTCATAAAAAACAGAATCAACGTTTTCATTACCTAAATTAATTTTTTTTGTTGCTGGAACAACCACATAAGCTGGGAATTTCCCAATTATATCTTTTCTATCTGTATTTTTATAAATATTTCCTTTTTTTACAGTTGTAAATAAAATATCTACATCGCTAATAATTTCTTTGTTGTTACTGCAGCTGAAAATGAAAAGAGATATAAGACCAAGAAATGATTTTATATTAATTTTAATTAAAATCTGGTGAAAAATATCGAATCTCCTTCAGATTTCCATTACCATCATAAAAATACCATTTATCAACCATTTTTCCATCCCTATACTTACCTTGCATTTCTTTTCTAGTTTTGTCGTAGTCCCACCAACTTGTCCAAATATCTTCTTTTTTACCAGATTTGTATATGCCCTCTGTTAATCTACCATCATTAAACCATGCGGTCCATTTCCCATCCTTAATGCCATCTGTGAAAAACCCTTCCTGAACCTTATTTGAACTTTCATCCCAAAACAGCCATTGCCCATCTGCATTCCCATTAACTAAAACACCTTCTTTTTCTTTCACTCCATTTTTGTAAAAAAACTTCCAGGGGCCGTTCATTATACCATCTTTATAAAAGCCAGTAGATTTTATATGCTCGTTATCATGCCAAAAGGTCCACTCTCCATCTTTTTTACCGTTTTTATATTGTCCTTGTTCTTCTTTATTACCACTCCAAGGAATTTCAGGTTGAGGCTCGGGGATATCTGAAAGGAGAATTTCAGGAACTTTTTTACCTTCTGAAAACCATTTGACCCAAGGGCCGTCTTTTTTCCCATCTGAGGTTCGACCAAGAAATAGATAACCAGCTTCTGTATTTTCCTGTGTAATGACGCCTGTAAATGGTTTAGATTCGCCGACCTTATAGAACAATTTATCTCTTTCTGATAGGTCTTTTAAATCTATGTGCTCCAAATTTATTCCAAAATCAAAATCAAAATCTTTTTCACCTTTTTTATTCCAATATGACCAAACTCCTTCGGGATATCCAGCATTAAAGTTTCCTTCTCTTTGTTTAATATTATTTTTGTAATAATAGACAGTTAGGCCATCACGCAGACCATCAAAATGAAATCCTTGTTCTTTTATTTGATCGCTATTTGGATACCAAATCATCCAAGGGCCATTAGGGACATCATTTTTATAGGTTGTCATTACGTTTCTAAAACCATTTTCCCAAAAAGTACTTGGCCCGTCTAGCTTACCAACACGAAAGAATTTTTCATCAATTTTTTCTTCTGGTGTAAGCCAGGTCGTGGAGCGACCATCTTTTTGTCCACTTTGAAATGTGATTTCTTCACCGATAGATTCATCAGGGTTGTAGTATAACCACAGCCCATCTTGTTCATCATTTAGATAGCTTCCTTCAGATTTTTTAAATCCTGTATCATACCACCATGTCCAAAGCCCATTCCTTTTGCCATCAGTATAATATCCTTCTTTTTCTTTATTATCATTTAAATACCACCACCATTTCCAAAGGTCTTCACCGTCTTCAGCCTTGTAATTAGTGCCATTATAGCTCCAGTTCCCATCGGTAAATTTTAAATTATGATCGTGTTTATACCACCATGTCCACTTACCATTTTTAATACCTTTTTTGTAGCTTTGTTCTTCTTTAAGGTGTCCATTATCATACCAAAATTTGTATATACCATCTACTTTACCCATATCAAAATCACCTTTTTCTTTCAAAATCCCATTTTCGTACCATAAATTCCATTCACCATGTTTGTTTCCTCGATAGTAAACACCATCTACTTCTTTTTGACCACTTCTAAACCATTGGACCCACTGTCCATCTTGTTTCCCTGCTACAAACCTACCAAGTAATAAATAATCTTTCATTCCACCTGATTCGGTGACAATTCCAGAATACGGTTGATATTTGCCTATTTTATAAAAAACACCATCTCTGTTTTCTAGTTCTGCAATTCTTACACGATCTAACCCCTTACCATAGTCAAATATAAAATCTTTTGAACCATCGTTATTCCAATATTGCCAAATACCTTCCGGTTCAGTTCCTCTTATAACTCCCTCACGATCTTTACTTCCATTTTCATACCATATTGTAACTTTTCCATCAACATTTCCGTTGGCAAATGTTTCTTCCATTTTTTTGTGGTCAGCATTATTCCATGTTGTCCAAATTCCATGTTTAACGTCATTCTTGTAGTTTCCCTCTCTATCTATTATACCATCTGGCGTATACCAAATCCAGTTCCCATCTTTTTTACCTGCTCCATATTGCTCTTTTCTTTTTTTTGTTCCATCATCATATAAAAAATTCCATTCCGCATGCTTATCACCTTGTTTATATTCCCCTTCAATAATTTTAAAATTATCAGAGTTCCATATTTTGTGTGGGCCATCTTTTTTACCATTGTTATAGCTGGTTTCTTCTGTCTTTTGTCCATTATCAGACCAAAATGTCCACTTTTTATCTAATTTGTTATCAATATAACTACCCGATTTTTCTTTGATTATTCCGTTATCATACCACGATGTCCAAGGACCGTTTAATTTCCCGTTATCATATGATGCTTGTAATTTTTTATTACCATTTTTATACCACGATGTCCAAATGCTGTCTCTTTCTCCATTATTAAATTTTCTTTCTGATTTTTTTGTACCATCTCCAAACCATTGAATCCAGAGACCTTCTTGTTGTCCATCCTTGAATATTGTTTTTTCTTTTTTAATTCCTGATTGGTAGTACCAGATCCAGTCTCCGTCTTGTTTGCCCGTTTCATAGAGGCCTTCTTGAGATTTATTTCCATTTTCATACCACTTCATTAAAGAGCCGTGAAGCTTTCCTTCTTTAAAATTAGCCTCTTCTTGTTTATGACCTGTTTGGTACCACTTAACCCAAGTTTTATCTCGATCACCTTCCACATATGAGCCTTCTTCTTTTTTCTGAGGGGGATCAAAAAATGTATCACCATCAAGGTCTAAAATTACAGTTTCAGTAGAATCCCATTTGTTATTGTTTTCGCCTTCATCTTGCGTATTTGGTTCTCCGTCTTCTCCAAAGTCTTGGTAGACCTCTCCTTCATACCAAATTGTCCAAAGTCCGTTTCGAACGCCATTGTTGTAGTTACCTTCGGTGTGTATTGCACCGCTTGGATATTTTGTTACTACAAACCCGTCATTCTGTGAAAAAATCACGCTTGCCAGGATTGTAGATGCAACCAATATTTTCCGCATGGTTAAATCCTTCCTGCTTGTATAGGAATAATTGTTTTATCGAGGAATTATGATGAAGATATGTTCATCCCCCTCTCGGATACCTTTTGTTGGCTAAACTTAATAAAATATAGTATAAAAAGTCAAAAATTGTATTTTATTTTTAATTATTCGTTTTTATTGAGGCGTATCCAAAAACTTTGTCCAAATTTGTCATTTAGATTTATCAATCCTTCATTTGCGTTATTAGTTCCCAAGAAAGATGTTTCTGTTTCAAATTTGTTATTTGTTCTTAAATATCCACCACCATCGCGGCCATTTCCTAAATATGTTGACATTTTTCCAAATTGATTATAAGAACGAAAATATCCACTCCCAATGAGAGTACCGGTTTCTCCAATTGCATCATAAATGCGCATCTGGCCAGAGCTATCTGCTCCTGTTCCAATGTATGCAGTTTCTTGTCCGTCAAAATTATATGTTCTTAAATATCCGCCACCAGTAGATCCGGTACCAAGAAAAAAGGTCCTTTCCCCAAATTGATTGTATGCCTGTAGATAACTGTTTCCTATATAGGTTCCTGTTTCACCATCATTATTGTAGATTCTAACTTGACCGGCATTATCAGAACCAGTGCCTAAATATGTTGTTTCTTTTCCAGAATTATTATATGTCCTTATATAGCCTCCACCCATGCGCCCTGTCCCAACATAAGCGGATTCATCACCGCTTCCGTTAAATGCTCTCATATATCCACCACCATCTTTGCCTGTTCCAATAAAAAGAGTGGGTTCACCAAATTGGTTGTATGTTTGTAAATAACCTTTGCCTAAATAACCCATTATTACGCCACGGTCGTCTTCAACAGTTAGACTTCTTACGGTAAGGTGGCCAAGTTCATCAGTTTCATTCCGAAAACCAAATGAAGTAAAAATTAGGATCATTACCAGAGCACCAATTATCATACTCTTAACATCAATAAATTTCATATTTCCTCCGGCAATTATTTACCAGTCTAAATTCAATACTGAATTTAATGATATTCATAGGTAACCAATGTTATAGGAATTTCATTGTCATTTTTACCTCTGCGAAGCATATCATAGGTTTTAATTGATAATATTCGATCAAGAATATCGTACTTAAAAACTTTTTTTTCTACAAGTCTCTTTTTTTCATCTATAATTGCCTCAACAATGGGTCTATATAAATCATCTAATCGTATTTCAGTTTCGTTTATTATACTTCCAGATGAGTCAAGATGTAATTTTGTAATTCTTTGTTTTAAATCGTGGTGTAAGGTTTCTAATGATTCGATTAATAAACCACTCGACCCATAAATATCTGTTTTTATTTTATTACCGAAGTCATCGTATTCATATTTACGAGATTCCATAGAATTCCCATATCTTTCAACGGTAACCTCACTAATTATTTTACCAAAATCATTGTGAAAATATGTTGTTCTAAAAATCACTGAAGGGTCAAAGTATTCATTTTTTTTAACAAAAACGCCCTTTTCATTTTTTACAAAGTTTGTTTGTTCAAGAATATATCCATCATATATCTCTTCTTTTTTTAATTCTGTTTCAGTCGAGTCATAAAAATAATTTTCTTTCCATGTACATTCTTGTTCATCGATGGAAAGCTGTTTTTCAATATTTACAACTTTGCCAGGGCTATACCTCAAGGATTTTATAATTTTACCCTTATCATCATACTTGTAAAATTCCCGCCAAAATAAAGTATCCCCAATACCATAAAGGGACGTAGAAGAACGATTGCCATTCATATCGTACTTAAATTTATATGAAAGCACGGGTTTTTTATCGTATGTTTTTTGAAGTCTTACCCCTTCGACTACTCCAGTAACATACACATATTTTTCACTTAGAGGCACAGAATGAGAGAACAGTGTGCTGTCTGTGGCAAGGCCTGATTTATTATAATTGATTACGGTTGAATTTTTTAGATCTTGAGTTTGTGATCCAAAAGATTCAAATAATGAATAAAATTTTATTGTGGTAGTGCGGCATTCTATATTTATATCAAGAATAAAAAGAATGCTCAATACTGATATTAGGAACTGATATTTCAAAAGTGTTTTCTAATTCTTATTTCTTTTTTTATTTGATTATAATAAAATAAATAAATTTTTATATTTTACAATTTATTTTACTATAACTACAAATATAAATGTAAATAAGAGTATACTAATTCAAATAGGAATTTTTTTATCGTTAATTTTCTATTGGCGGCTAAATATAAAATCCGAACCCACTAAGTTGTTATATATTAATGTTTACATCCGCTCACTTATTTCTTGATTTAAACATTTAAGGTTTTTAATATTTAGTCGAGCTTAAAATTAGCTCAACAAGCGGAGTCCTATTGAAAAAAGCAGTTTTTTTTGTTTTGTTTCTTGTAACTTTGTCTAAAGCGGAAACGAAATTAGAAAATATCCAATATAGTATAAAGAAAAACGGCATAATGGTCAGTTTAGATTTTACTAATCCAATAAGTGATGATAATATTATTGGATGGAAGTCAGACCGGGGTTGGCTATACCTTACTTTGCTTGGTGTTAAAGCACCCGAAAACATGATACCAAGTACAGGGTTTAATGGTGTTGTAAAGGATATTGTGCTTGATGATTTTGATGAATCAATTCAAATCGCAATTTTAGTTGGTCGCCCGATAGCAGGATATGATATAGTAAATTCCCAAAACGAACCAACAACTGTAATTTTTATTCACACTCAAATGCGAAGGTCAGAAGTCTATTCATTAAAAAAACATATTGAAAAAGAAGGATCCTCTCTCTTTGGCCAGGTTCAGACATCTAAATTCCCCGAATATAATACAAACTTTGAATCTGCGTTTAAAAGTGCTCGTCTTGAGTTAGGTCCTAATTCTATATTTCGTTATGATGGTAAGTTATATACCACAAACCACCCGTTGGAGGAAAAAAGAGGAATAAAAGATGCACTAAGGGACAAACCTTTAGATGTGGATTATGTGAAAGAAGAATCGAGATTTAAATCAATAGATGGTGAAAATTATACAGATTTAAAAATAAATGAAGATGATGAAGAATCTATAGCTTCATCTAAAGAAAAACTCAAAACACAAGAATATAAAAAAAGTAAAAAGAATGATATATATGATCGCAATGTAGATGAAAGCTCAATAAAAACATTTTTTTCTGATTTATTTAATGCAAAAAAGACAAGTAAGCCTTTCGAATTTTCAACAAATAATGTAGAAACCGAAAATGAAATAGATGATTTGGAACAAAAAATTCTAGAATTAGAAGAGCAGCTTTATTCAAAGGAACAGGAACATAAAGTTGAACAAAAAAAATGGGAATCTAGAGCTGAAGAAAGACAAAACGTTTATCGTTCTCAATTACAAAAATTGGAAAAAAACCTAGTAGATACAGGCAAGAAACAACCAAATCAAATTAATAAAAATAAAGAAGAAACCACTCTCTTTTTAGATAATGGGGAAAATATCCAAGAAAAATATCATACAGAGGTGCTCCAACTTGAGAAGCAGTTGAAAATTTTAGAGAGTGACCTGAAGCGAAGAGATGAATTGTTAGCACAATATGAAAATGCAAGAAATAGAGATAAGGAAAAAATAGAAAAAAAATATTTTGATAAAGAGGTTTTACTTAAGTCAGAGCTTGAAGAATTATCTAAAAATTTAGAGCAACGATCAGCTCTATTAGAGGAAGAAAAAAAGCGCATTGAAAATCTCGCAATTAAAAAACAAAATAGGATAAATAAAAGAAAAATGGCGGAATTAGTTAGTCAGCTGGGGCGATTAGAAGATGAGATTGAAGAAAAAGATAAAACTTTACTGAGTACGAAGTCTTCGATGAATAAAGAGATTGAAAAAATACGTAATGAGTATTTTGAAAAAGAGATTGCTCTAAAAAATGAGCTAGAAGAATTGTCTAATAATTTAGAACAGCGATCTGATTTGTTGGATAAAAAGAGAAGGCAAATGGAGAACCTTGCTAGTAGGAAACAGAATAGGATAAATGAACGGAGGATTGAAGAATTAGTTAGTCAGCTGGGGCGATTAGAAGATGAGATTGAAGAAAAAGATAAAACTTTACTGAGTACGAAGTCTTCGATGAATAAAGAGATTGAAAAAATGCGTAATGAGTATTTTGAAAAAGAAATTATATTGAGAGATGATTTGGAAAAATTATCAATGGACTTAAACTCTAGAGAAAAAGAACTAGATACCCAAAGGAAACTTATTGAACAAGAAAAGAAGAAAAATAGAAATATTTACCTTTCTCAAAAAATTGATTTAGATAAAATTGAATCAGAACAAAATAAAAAATTTAGTGAACAAGAAAAAATATTGGCGAAGAAAAAAAGAGAACTAAAAAAGTTAAAAAATGATCGTGAGTTTGCTTATAAAAAACGTGCTCAAGATTTAGAGTTTAGACTAATGGAACTAGAATCAGAGATTGCAAAAAAGGATAGAGATTTATTCGAAGAAAAACAAAACTGGGAAATGCTTTCATTGAAAGAAGTAGATAACTATAAGACAAAAATTAGAGATCTTGAAAATGATTTATTTATAATTGAAAAGTCTATAAAGAATAAAGATAAAAAAATATATGCTGAAAAAGATAAATGGCGTTTGTTAGCGTTAGAAAGGCAAAAAAAAATTGATGAGTTTGAACCAAAGATTGAACAATTTAATTCTCAATTAAAGTCTATAAGGGAAGAGCTTTTATCTGATTTGTATGATAAAAAGGTTGAATTGAATGATCAAACAGACCATAAGCAAAATAATTTGCTTGGTTTTTTTGATTCCTTTAAAAAATCATTATCAAAACAAGAGGATAAAAAAGAAGATTGGATTGATTCTGTTTATAATGAATTAGAAGATAGTGATTTTAGTTTTCAGGAATATTTTACGTTAGCATTACCGAATGATTCTGAATCTTTAGATAAACCGCCAAATGACGATATTGATAAGAAATGGAGGGAGACATTACCTGAAAATAAAAGAGATCGGTATAAGTCTGCTGTAAAAGACCCGGTGTTTGAATATTATTATAATGGAGGTATTCGAGTTGAAACTAATATGGCAGGGATTCCAATTTATATTAATGGTAAACATGTGGGTGAAACACCTCTTAATAGCCCTATTCAGGTAGAGCCTGGTTGGCATCAAATAAGCGGCTTTTCCCCTTTATACAAACAGGTCGCAGAATCAGAAGGATTATTTCTTGTAGGCAACGACCCAATAATAAAAAACAACCAGCTCTTTGGATCTAAAACTGTTTTCGTTGAATCCGGAAAAGTTGCTAATGTTTCTTTAAAATTTAATAGGATGGGCAATACGCCAAAAAAGTGGAAAGAATTGAAAGGCGGTTGGCTTGTTGGATTCCCGATGATTTTAATCTTATTTAGTTCAATCACATGGGGTTTATAAAAATTAAAGAGGGTTTGATTTTTACATGGGACTGAAAGATAAAATAAAGTCATTTATAATATCAAAAACAATGGATTTTGAATCTCATAATATTGGTATAGAAGAAGAAGTTATTATATATGATAAAGATAATATTAGGCTACCGGTAAATTTTGGTGAAAAATTTTCTTGTTCTAACCTTTTAGATATCATGAATCAAAAATCGAATAACAATGGTGTTTATTCTTTGGAACCGGGGGGTCAGCTAGAGTGGTCTAGTCCCCCATTTTCTAATTTAAATGATATGAGTTTTTCGATGGAGATGCATCAAGATGCTTTATGTAAAGTTGTAAATGAACAAGAATTAAAAATTTTAAATTTTAGTGTTGATCCGATTTTTTCTCCAGTTGAAGTAGATTTAATTAATCAATTGAAATATCAATTAATGGATAAAAACATGGAAAAAGTTGACACTCTTGGCAGGTGGATGATGAGGAATACCGCAAGTATTCAAATAAACTACAATTTTCAAAATGAGCGTGAATTAGAAGAAATCGTTTTTATTGCAGATTGTTTACAGCCAGTTTGTTCATTTTTGTTTTCGAATGCTCCTTTTTGGGAAAATCAATTTGCATTAAATAAAAATCTTCGTTATCTGATTTGGGAGAAAACAGATAGGTATAGATGTGGAGACCTAATAACCCACAATATTCTTGAGCCAAAAGGGCTGATTAACAAGTATATAGATTATTTATTGGATGTACCCAGTATTTTTGGTTTTGATTCTAATGAAGAAATTTGTGCTACAAGCGGAACTATAGGAGAGCGGTTGAGATATTTGGACAAAAATAAATGCTTAAGAGAAATGGATATAAGTGCAGCGGTACATCAAATCTTTACTAATGTTCGGTTAAAAAACCTGATTGAAATTCGGGGTGCTGATCGACCGCCTTTTGGATTTGAGCTTGCACCAGTTGCATTTTGGACAGGATTACTTTTGGTTGAAGAAATCAGAGCTGAAATTTTACCAATTATATTGTCTTGGAGTATTGAGGAAAGACTACATTGGAATGCGGCCGCTCAATTTTTGGATGATTCCATAAATGGTCCTGGTGGGAACTCCTATCGTTATTGGAATAAATGGGCAGGAGACTTAGCTTTAAGTGGATTAAAAATAAGGGGTTTGGGGGAGGAAATATATTTTGAGAAATTTTTTGATATTATTTTATCAAATGGACCATTTAGTTTGCAAAAACAAAAAGGCATAAAAAGTAAAAGAATTACCATAGAAAATATAATTGAGTAAAGCCGCGGTACATAATTTGTCTTGGATGCCTATATTTGTTTTTGGCGCTGGATCAATTTATTTAGGATTAAGGTGGCTTGTTCATCCTGAACCTTGGCTTTTAGATCAGATCCCTAATGAAATTTTAATTCAAAAATCATTTGAGGAATTATTTCAATCTAAAATCAATTTTTATCTTCCAGATTATTTAAAAGTAATATATTTATTTCTTGGGTGGTGTGCTATTGGAGTTGGAATGTTAATTATAATTTATGTTGATATAACTCGAATGGGAACTTTTAAATCCAGGTTGTATATATTATCCACACTGCTAATTTTTCTTGTAGGTTTTTATTATTTAATTTTTAATTATATCCCACTAACCCCTTTCAAAAAGGAATTGTATTTAATGAGCTTACTTTGGTTTATAAGCGCTTTTTTTAGCTTAAAGCTTAGGTCCTAATTAATTTTTTAATGGATTATGTTAATTTTATTATATATAGTATCTGTAACTTAGAGTGCTTGGGAATATAGAAATTGGATTCATTTTTTACATCTAACTTGTTTCGAAAAACAGTTGCTGCACTATCAGGCTTGTTTTTGGTTTTATTTCTTATTGGTCATTTATTAGGGAATCTTCAACTTTTTATTCCTAGTGAATTAGGACAAACAAGATTTAATAAATATGCTCTTTTTATGACTACTAACCCCGCGGTAAATATTTTATCAATACTAACATATTCATCAATAATAGTTCATATTCTTTTGACTTTATATTTAGCTATAAAATCAAGAAGAGCAAGGCCTATTCAATATGCTGTTTCTAGCGGGAACGCAAATAGTTCATGGAGCTCGAAGAATATGACGCTGTTGGGGATTTTCATATTTTTTTTTATTGTTATTCATATGAAAAGTTTTTGGTACAAAATGCATTTTGGGGATATGCCATATCAACATTTAAATGATGGAACCAAAATAAAAGATTTATATCAAGTCACCGTGAATGCATTTTCTGACCCTCTATATACCTTCTTCTATGTTTTTAGTATGGTTATTCTATACTTCCACCTAAAACACGGCATTGAATCGGCAATACAAACACTAGGATTGAAAACAGAAAGTTATATAAAAATATTTAAATATATTTCTATGGTGATTGCTGTTTTTATCCCAGGGCTTTTTGCATCAATCCCAATTTTTCTCTTTATTAAACAGTTATGATACTTAATAGTAAAATACCTGAAGGACCTCTTAATGAAAAATGGACTAATTATAAATCTCGAGTACCATTGGTTAGCCCTTCAAATAAAAGAGAACTTAGTGTTTTGGTGGTAGGAACAGGTCTTGCTGGGGCTTCTGCTTCTGCTTCTTTAGCAGAAATGGGATATAAGGTTAAAACTTTTTGTTTTCAAGATAGTCCAAGGCGTGCTCATTCCATAGCTGCTCAAGGTGGGATTAATGCAGCAAAGAATTATCAAAATGACGGAGATTCTGTTTATCGTTTATTTTATGATACAATAAAAGGTGGGGATTATAGATCAAGAGAGGCTAATGTATATCGCCTTGCTGAAGTTAGTGCTAATATTATAGACCAGTGTGTTGCTCAGGGAGTCCCTTTTGCTAGAGAGTATGGTGGTACTTTAGATAATCGTTCCTTTGGTGGCGTTCAGGTTTCAAGGACTTTTTATGCTAGAGGTCAAACAGGGCAGCAGTTACTTTTAGGGGCCTATGGTGCATTGAGCAGGCAAATCTATAAGGGCAACGTACAGATGTACAATAGGCATGAAATGCTAGATATTGTTAAAATAGATGGAAAGGCTAGAGGAATTATAGTTCGTAACTTAATTACTGGTGAATACCAGAGGCATTTTGGTCACGCAGTAGTTCTCGCAACCGGAGGTTATGGGAATGTTTATTATTTATCAACAAATGCAATGGGTAGTAATGTAACAGCAGCATGGAAAGCTTATAAAGCTGGGGCAGTTTTTTCAAACCCATGCTTTACACAAATTCATCCTACTTGTATTCCTGTTTCAGGTGAATATCAATCAAAACTTACACTTATGTCGGAATCTCTTAGAAACGATGGCAGGATATGGGTGCCAAAAAATAAGACCGATAATCGTCCAGCCTCAGAGATTCCAGATGAAGATAGAGATTATTATTTAGAAAGAAGATACCCCGCATTTGGCAATCTTGTGCCAAGAGATGTTGCTTCTCGAGCAGCAAAAGAAAGGTGTGATGAAGGATATGGTGTTGGAGACACGGGTCTAGCAGTATATCTAGACTTTGAAGACTCTATAAAAAGACTGGGCAAGGATGTTGTTTCGGCAAGATATGGTAACCTTTTTGAAATGTATGAAAAAATTACAGGAGACGATCCTTATAATACTCCAATGAGAATATTCCCTGCGGTTCATTATACAATGGGTGGTTTATGGGTTGATTACGACCTTATGACTTCTATTCCGGGTCTTTATGCAATAGGGGAATGCAACTTTTCTGATCACGGTGCAAATAGGTTAGGCGCATCTGCCTTGATGCAAGGATTGGCTGATGGATATTTTATTTTACCGTATACAATTGGGAAATATCTTTCTGAAGATATTAAAACTGAGCCAATAGATACTGATCATATAGAATTTAAAAAGACAGAGTCCAAAGCAAGAGACAAAAACAAGAGGCTACTTCAAAATAATGGTACTAGATCGGTAGAAAGTTTTCATCGAGAGCTTGGTAAAATTGTTTGGGATTATTGTGGGATGTCTAGAAACAAATCTAGGCTTTTAAAAGCTATAGAAGAAATAAAATCATTGAGAAAAGATTTTTGGCAAAATGTAAAGGTTCCAGGGGGGGATAATAATTTTAATTCCGAGCTGGCAAAAGCAGGCCGAGTAGCAGATTTTTTTGAACTTGGTGAATTAATGATGAGAGATGCTTCCGAGAGAGATGAGTCATGTGGTGGGCACTTTAGAGAGGAGTATCAAACGGCTGATGGAGAGGCATTACGGGATGATGAGAATTATACCTTTGCTTCAGCTTGGGAATATAAAGGAGATGATATTTTACCTATAATGCATAAAGAAAATTTGATCTTTGACACCGTACGCCCCACTCAAAGAAGCTATAAATAATATGGATAGTTTGAGTTTAACTTTAAAAATATGGAGACAGTCTGGCCCCTCAGATAGTGGGTATTTTGAAAAATATAGCTTAAATAATCTAAATAGTCATATGTCATTTTTAGAAATGATAGATGTTTTGAATGAGCAACTAGTGGTTGAAGGTAAAGAACCGGTTGCATTTGACCATGATTGCAGGGAGGGGATATGTGGAATGTGTTCTATGGTAATCAATGGTCGCCCTCATGGACCTTTGAAAGGTACAACCGCATGCCAATTACACATGAGGCACTTTGATGATGGTGATACGGTAACAATCGAACCATGGAGAGCCAAAGCTTTTCCAGTTATTAAGGATTTAGTTGTAGATAGATCCCCATTTGATAGGATAATGCAAGCTGGCGGGTATGTTTCAGTAAATACAGGAAGCGCCCCTGATGGTAATGCTATTCCTATTGCCAAAGATATTTCAGAAAAAGCATTTGATGCTGCAGCGTGCATAGGCTGTGGTGCTTGTGTTGCTGCCTGTAAAAATGCTTCAGCTAGTTTATTTGTTTCAGCTAAAATATCTCAGCTGTCTTTGTTGCCTCAAGGGGAACCTGAAAGAGAAGAGAGGGTTAAAAAAATGGTTTCAAAGATGGATGAAGAAGGGTTTGGACATTGTACCAATACCGGCGCTTGTGAGG
This sequence comes from uncultured bacterium, assembly GCA_964343085.1. GTDB lineage: Bacteria > Fidelibacterota > Marinisomatia > Marinisomatales > UBA1611 > CAZLPW01. Next base: position 22,624 of record CAYFIF010000006.1, read on the forward strand.
CTGAGTGTCCTAAAGAAATTTCTATCGAATATATAAGAAAGATGAATTGGGAGTTTAACCGTAGTAATCTTAAAGGATAGTTATTGTAAAATATTTTTTATTTTAATCTGAAATTAACTGGAATGGAAATCCACACGCCAACTGATCTTTCTCTTTGCTTAGCTGGCCTGAATCTGGTATTCCTTATAGCCTCCATTGCTGCCTCATCTAGTCCGGTATTTGGAACGCCCTTAAGAATAAGAGTTTCTTTGACTCTTCCTTTTTTATCAATAAATGCTTGCACGACCACCACACCTTCAATCCCGGCTTCTTGGGCAATATCTGGATATACTGGCCTTATTGGGGTAATGGCAACAGGAGGGTCATCATAAGGAATAAATTTTACTTTTGGCCCCGAAGGAGGAGGCGGTGGCGCATCAAGATTAGAAAAATCGTCAAAATCAAGTTCATCTAATGTTAAATCCTCTGCAATATCTTCATCATCAGAAGGAACCGGGATTGAAGGACGAGCAGGAGGTGGAGTATTGTCAATTTGTTCAGTTTGTGGAATATCGATACTTTCAATCTCAATTTGTTTAATTTTTTCAAATTCAACAGTTGCTAGGAAACGTGGAAAAACAAGAAACAAAATTGTAACTAATATTATACCACAAAGTATAGCTAAACGAACGGTTATGGGGTATTGATATTGTAATTGGTTTGTTTTTTTCACTAGTTTGCTAGTGTTTTTGTAGAGTAATTAAGTTTTAAAGCATCTGCATCTCTAAGTTTTTCATGTACACCTGATATTTGTTCCATTTTTGCTTCTTCGTCTGCTTTTAATGATATAACAATTTGTGGATCTGATGCCCGCTTTTCATAAATTATGTTTGCAATATCTTCTATATTAAATAATCTATCATCTATTGATATTAGACCTTCCTTTGAAATCCAAATATGTGATGTATGGCGTTTTGATTTTAATTTTTCTATTCTTTTGGCTTTGGGCAATTGAACAGGGAGGCCAGAGTATTCTCTTAGAACTGTTGTAACCATAAAAAAAATCAAAAGCATAAAAATAATATCAGGCATTGAAGAAGTCGGTATTTCGCTTGAGATTTTAGTTTTTTTCTGAAATTTCATTATTCACTATTTGCAATTGAAATTCTTTTTGCGTCTGCCATTTTTAATTGATCGATAACCCTCACATAATCATTGTAAGATGTTTTGGGATGGGCTTTAACTGAAACAATAAGATTAGTATTTTCTCTTAGTTTTCTACCGACTATTTTACTTATTTGTTCTGTCGGCGTTGGTTCTTCATCAAGCAAAACTTTACCTTGAGAATTAATCAGACAATTAAGGATGTTTTCTTTCCTTATTTCAATCTCAACATCGCCAGCAGGAGGAAGAACTATTCCAAGTCCTTTATCTGTATCTATAGTAGTTGTAACCAAAAAGAAAATTAAAAGCAGAAATGCAATATCTGCCATTGAACCAGATGGAATTTCACTAGTTCTAAGTTTACGTTTACGCGCCATCAAAAATAATTTATTTTTTCTTTTTAATTTCTAGTTCATGTAAATGATCTATAAGATTAACGGATTGTTCTTCCATATCAAGAACAAGAGAATCAATTTTAGAAACAAAAACATTTTGAAGTGTTTGTATAATCATTGCTACAACCAAACCAAATGCTGTGGTTAAAAGAGCCTGTGAAATCCCACCTGCAACAACAGCAGGAGAAATGTCATTAGCTGCTTTTATAGCGTCAAATGCAGCGATCATTCCAATAACAGTACCAGTAAAGCCAAGCATCGGTGCAATTGTAATAACTGCATTTAACCAAATCATGTTTTTTTCAAGAAAGGCCATCTCAATTGCTCCAGTATCTTGAATTGATTTTTCAACGTCAGCAAGCCCTCTATGAGTTCTGGATAGACCAGCGTGAAAGATTGCTGCTACTGGACCATTTGTCTTGGAACAAATTTGCAATGCTTCATCTGTGTTTTCCGAATTCAAAGCTTCGGCCACATCATTAAAAAGGCTTCCCGAGTCTACTTGTGAAATCACTAAAGAGTAAAATCTTTCAATAGCAAAACCAAGACCAATTATTAATGCTCCTAATATGGGCCACATAAAATTTCCACCATCATGAAAATATTGTACCATTTTATTTCTCCATTTTTTAATTATACAAAATATATTATAAAAATAATCTTTAATTTAATTCAACGATTGAATGAATGCATCCGCTTCATCAAAGTGTTTCAATGATTCTTTTATCTGACTATCCATTTTAAGTTTAATACTTGCAGCTTCATCTTTTCCCCACCTAGCTCCTGCAATTTCACCTTTAATGTAATTGTGAATAAAAGAGATATCCTTTGATAAAGAATCAGCTACAAAGTCTATTGAGTCTTGTTTCAAATGTTCTAGAAAATCAAAATAAATTTTATTTGTTACGCTCCAGGAATTTTGAAAGGTGTCAAACGAGTTAAGTTCATCCTGATGTAGCGAAGCATATTCTATAGCAAAATTTAGTATTGGTCGTTTTGGATTACGAATTATACTTGCAGTTTCATTAGAGTAGGCTTGTTTGTATGGTATATAAATGTCAGGTGTTATTCCACCGCCTCCGTATACAGTTCTTCCAGAGCGTGTTTTGAATTTAGGTCGAAGCGCTTTTAAACTATCTATTTTTAATTCACGATCTGTTGCATAAAGTTCACGATAATATGCTAATTCATTTCCATCTTCATAAGGCCTTTGTATTAATCTTCCACTTGGAGTAAAATATCTAGCAATAGTGACTCTAACAGCCCCCCCGCTTTCTAAGGGGAGTTGTCTTTGTACCAATCCTTTTCCAAAGCTGGTTTCACCAACAACAAGTCCCCTATCTAGATCTTGTACTGCGCCAGAAACAATTTCACTAGCACTAGCAGAACCTCGATTTATTAGAATAATTAGTGAAAAATCGTTTCTTCCTTTTTTAGGGTTAGCTAAAAATACCTGATTCGATTCTTTTATTTTTCCTTCGGTATATACAAGAGTATCTTTTGTATTAATAAACTGGTTACATATTGCGGCAGCTTGCTCTAGGTATCCACCACTATTACCGCGCAAATCAAAAATAAGACGTTCCATTCCAGAATTTTCAAGCTTATCAAGCGCTTTGATAACCTCTTTTTCTGTTGTGGCAGAAAATCGTCTTAGAGAAACATATCCAGTTATATCATCTATCATGGTAGCTGCGCCAACACTATATATTGGGATATCATCTCTAATTATGGTTACATTGAATGGTTTTCTTATTCCTATCCGACTAATTGTAATTTCTACTTCAGTCCCCTTACGTCCTCTTAGTTTTTTAAAAACCTCATCTTTTGTAATTTTGTAGGCATCTTGCCCATTAATTTTTGTTATTTTATCTCCTGGCATTAAACCTACAACATCTGATGGGCTATCAGGGACAGGTGATATAACGGTGATATAACCGTTTAGTATATCAAATTCAATCCCGATGCCTTGAAATTTCCCTTTGAACAGTTCATCGATGTCTTCTTGATCTTTAGCCGGGATATACATTGAATGAGGATCGAGTTCTTCCATCAGGCCGTGGAATGCTCCATCCATCAATTTTTCCATATCTACGCTATCAAAATAAAAGTGATTTACATATGATATTATCTGATTTAATACTTTAGTTTTATTTCTAAGTATACGATATATATTTTGATTGTTTGAAAAGATTAAGGTTCCTGTTACCATAATGCCAAATAAAAAGCCCATGGTTAAAGGTACAAAGGTAGACCTGAAAGTTGAGGAACCGTTTTTCATGATAAGCTAGTTTCTATAAACCAATATACAGCATTGTTCTAAAAGTAACGCCTTGAATTGCCGCAACTGGAGAATCGCCAATTAAGGTGCGCCCATTTAATTTCCAGCTTCCATTACCTATTGTCCCCTTATTAAACCCAACGCTTATTCTAAGTCCCATTCGTTCTAAAAATTGCCACTTCATGGCAACGTAAGGCTGAAAGTTAAAAAATGTTGCACTGACATCTCTTAATAAGCTTGGGACTGCATCGGGCCTTAAAGTTTTATCAGTGAATCCAGTTGAATCTGTAACTGGGACATAGAGTATTCCATCTACGTAATTCCCGTAAACATTTTCAAAGGATGTACCCCATTTAGGTGTCCCTCCTTGTTGTTCAAGGGCAATATTTACCCTTGCTAATCCCATCAATGCTCCGCCAGATATTTCAAGATCTTGAAGAACAGGCATTACATATTCTACTGAAGCAGCACCCAGAGCAATACTAAATTTTGCATCTATAGTAGGGCTATAATCCGCAGTATAAATATTGGTTGGTTCTCCACCTTGAAATCCTTCCACATTATCTTCGATGTAAACAGTTATTGAGGGTATAGTACTTATGCTAGATGCGCCCAGACCGGCATACCCACCTACTCGCCATTTACCAGTAACATGGGCAAATCCCTCTCCCCCATGAATTATAAAAGGGGAATCAAAATCTTCGGTTTTCAAACCTAATTCTTTTAATTTGGATGCGCCAGGAATCGAATCAAGCGAAATATACATCGGGCTATATCCGATACCACCACCGAAGAAATCTTCGACCGGATATCCAAACTGAGCAAAGACCATTGATAGATTAAAAAATATAAATAAAGCTTTTGTTTTCATTATTATCGGTTTTCTGGTAGATAGAACAATTTATGTATCATCTTTTAAATTAACGAAGAATTTATTGAAAATTATTAATATAGATGTTTAAAAACTTACATAGGGCTTTTTCTTGAAAAATGTCCAGTTTAACCTTAATTTTAGCGGTAATCGAGGTAAGGGAGAGAAATCATAATTTGTCTCCCTAAATAAATATTTCTTAATTTGGGTTAAATTATGGTGTCAACCATGTCTTTACATAGTGTAAAAAGGTGCATGAGCAACCTATTTCTGCTGACGCATTTAATTTCATTATCATATTCTATCGAAACTATAAAATTTCAAAATATTCATGATTTTGATCAAGATGGTACTCGAGAATCTCTTCTATTAAACTCTGGACAATATTCAATTAGTTGGGTGGAAATTGTTGATTCAAAGGTAGATGAATTGCTATGGAGCTATAATTTGCCAAATGGGAGTTCTTTTTTAGATGCAGAATTAGCAGATTTAAATAATGATGGATATTTAGAAATAATTGTCATAGCTAAAAATCCAGTTTTTTCAATTAATCAGAATTGGTTATATGTTTTTAAAGGTAGAGAAAAATTATTTGAAAACAATCCTATAACCTCGAACTACTTATCTTTGGACCTAGGTACAACAATAAGGCCTTTAAATATTTCAAAAATACCAGATACCCAAAATCAAATTGCGGTTGCATTTGGGACTCCAATTCGAAAAGCAATGATTTTTAATCTTTTAATAGGGGATTCAGATTTAGAAATAGAAAAGATCAAATTGCTTAGAGCTCCAATAATAGAAAATGGGTATGGCCATATTTTTGCTAGTGGTTTCAAAAATAACAACAAAACATTTTTTGCAATATTATCTCCAGAAAACAACAAAATAAAAACTGCTGTTTTTGATATGGATTCAGATGCTGTTTTGCTTAAGTCTGATATCCTTCTCGTTGGGGACGCAACGCATTTAATTGGAGCTGGTATTCAGCCTAATAAAGGTGAAGATGGTATTTCAGACGGCTTAATTATACCCTATGGATCTGATGATATGTTTTTGTTGGAGATTAATGGATCAGAATTACTTTTCAATAAAACTGATGTAGCTGAGGGGAAAACACCTCAGGTTGTAAAGTTTAATAATGGCAAATTAGAAAAGAAAACAATAAACAAAACGAGGTTAAATGGTTCCAATATTCAAACTGGGGGTATGAATCTTATTAACAAAGATGATGATAGCTTAATTCCCCCTCCTTTACCGGAAGAAAAAAATGAAAAACTAGATTTTGATAAAATTACAAGTCTTCCTTATGATTATAAAGAAACACAATTAAAACAAAAAATTGTTCCTGAAAACAAAAAAAATGATTTTGATATACTAACCCCAACTATTGGCGATTACCTATCTTCAATAAAAACGAATGCTATTAATAAACAAGATGACATAGAAAAAATCACAATACCTGACTATAATGAAGAAATGAATGTTGATATGATAGCAGATGAGGCTGGTTTTGAAAAAGTAAATGTTGATCTACCCTTTGATGAGGTAAAAGAAACAGAAAACATTGATAATTTGCCTTCTTTAGATGAAGAAATTTTGACTTTCTCAAATTCAATTAAGGAAAAAATTGCATTTAGACCAATGGTTGATGATTCAAGCCTTTTTAATCCAGTAGAGGGAGAGATAGATCTGTACTATGTAATGGCAATTACACCATCAATAAAAGACTCAAAAGATAGATATGTATTTGATGGTGAGGCGCCTTTTGGTGTCTCTGTTAATCAAATTCCACAATTGGGGCAACCAAGCCATTTTCAACATTCTATTTCAGCGAACTTGAATGGATTACGGCCTGGGGAAACATTTGACTTTGCATATAGCTTGAGAAAATCAAATATGGATAGTATTACCACTTTAGTTATGGTGCACGATCTACAAACTAATGTCTTCTTTATTTCAGTTTTGCCATCGCATGATTCACTTTCACAATCTTATCAACCAGAATCATTTGATCCCACACTTTTTGAATTTCCAAATTATTTTTTTGAGGGGTTTCCCACTTCTTTAGGTATGGATTTTGCCGATAGATTAATCAGGTTTTCTTTTGATGGAAGCACCGACAGTGTTGTCCATAGAGGTATATACTTATCTTCAACGACACCTTCTTTACCACCTCAGTCATTGGCTGTTTTCATGGATGAGGGAAAGCTTCAATCAATTAGAGGGGAAGTTATTGTCAGGCAAAATGGTTCAAAAAAAATAACAACTGAGTTTGACCTTTCTGGTGGTATAAAACCGAGTGTTATGTTTTCTCATCTTCTAAAGGAGGAATTCCCAGATTCGTTAAAATTTCAGCTTTTAAAAGATGGTTCAATTAAAAAGCCTCTATTTGGCCCACAAGGGAAGTTGCCAAAAATTACAAAAGCAGAAAGGCTTCCGGATGCTCAGTCCGATCAATCAGACCCTGAAATACCTATTGTCCCAATCCAGAGTATTGTTCCAAAATCTGAGAAGTTTACACCTGTACTATTATCCTCTGATAAAGATTCAAATATAACCAAAGCAAGTCCTACAAAATCAGATGAAGAATCAGAAAGGATCCAGACTGCAGCTGATTCTTTAAAATTAGAAAAGGCAAAAACTGTGGTTGTAAATAAAGAAATCGGTAATAAAGAACAAAAAGAACCAACCCCACCTGTTCCAGAAATGTCACAACCAGAATCTTTAGTCCCAAAACCGACTTTTCCAGATCAAAACCCAAATAATGATCAGCCAGAAATCGATATTGATCCAACTATTTCAAATGAAAATTCTAAGAAGAATTCTGCTGGCAGCGATGAAAATATTATTTCTGAAGATGAGACAAGGGCTAAAACGGATCGGGGTTTTAAAGAGCCGAGCGGGGAAGAAGTAGTTATTCCTGATAATAACAACCAAAATGAACCCAAGGATAATTGATAAAACGAGAAAATAGAACCCAACATGAAATATTTTAGTGTTTATCATTTAATAATCTGGTTAATATTATCACTTGGCATTTTATTTGGACAAAAAATTGTCCATATGGAAGGGTCCTACGATATTGATAATGATAATCTTTTAGAATTTATATCTCTAGAACTAAATCCGGAATCTGATGTTTTTCCAGATGTTGTTAGATATTATGAGTTAGATGAAGATGGATATCAAAATTTAGTATGGGAATTTTCACCCCCACCAGGATTAGAAGGCTATTTTGTTGATGCTAAAATAGGTGATCTGACAGGAGCAGGGACACCGAGCTTAATTTTGGTAATGAATCTTTCTAGATTTGGTGAAAAAACTAACCCCCATGTATTTATTGCTTCTTACAACTGGGATGGTCTTTCCTTTTCTGAATTGCCAAGTTCTACACTTGATATTGGTAAAACTGATAGATCATTAAGATGTAACAATTTTCTATTGTTAGATCAAAATTCTGATGGTGATCAAGAAATATTAATTTCCTTAGGCAGTCCATTTAGAGGGTTCGCGGTTATTGATTATGGTGACCAGGGATTAATGCTTACAAAGAAAGTTAGACCAGATGAATTGTTAATAGGGTCCTCTCTATTGTATGTGGGTGTCGTTGACTATAATAGCGATGGTTATGATGATATTATTGCTTTAAGTCAAGAGGGGAGTACTCTTAAGGCGCAACCTTTTTATAACATCGGAGGGGTTTTTGACTCCGGCCATATGATTAAAAAAACCATTGATGGATTAAATGGGTTAATAACAAAATCTTTGGAATTAACTGATTGGGATGCTGACGGGTTTTTTGATGTGTTAGCCGCATTTAGTTCGGGTGATATAATATCATTTACACTTACTCCAGCAACTCTTGTTATAGAAGAATTACCATTAAATACAGGTCCCATTACCCAAATTTCTATTGAAGATCTTAATAAAGATAGTTTTGAGGATATTTTATTATTGTCCTCAGATATAAAAGCATTGACCTTATTATCTGGTAAAGATGGCATAGTAGACGGACTAGGTGGTGTAATGAAAAATGTTCCTGTTGGGACGCAAATATTTTCAATGCTCCCGCTATCTAAGTCAGGACTTTACACTGGGAATATTTTGTTAGCGGGTTGGGATGGAAAAGAGAATTCACTTTATATTGTTAATGTAGGTGAGCGCGCTAACGAGTTTGATCAAGGTTTTATAATTAGTTCTGATTTTATTTCAAAAAAAATCCCAGATCTTTTAGGAAGCATAAGGGATGATAAACCTGAGATTCCTGATGTTTTTATTGAGGTTGCCCCAGAAATTAGTTTACCTCTTCAACCCCAAAAAAAAGAGGAAATAATTTTGGATTTAGGTGAGTCACCCAGAAAATTTGTTCCCAGTGAACTATCTATTGATGTTGAAGAGGCAAAAGTTTTGAAGGAGCAGCCAAAAGTTTCTTCTCCAAAAAAAGTTGAGCGGACTCTTGAAAAACCAAAAAAGCCTAAACCAAAGGCGACTGTGGGGATGCGTTTACCTAAGCATATACTTCCAAAATATGTGCTAACTCCGGACAAACCATTTACGTTTGAATTGCCAAAAGATGAAAAAGAAGAATTTTTTAGTTTTCGATGGGAATCTATTCCTCCTCAAGGGATGTTCTTTCATTATGAATCTAAAGCGATAAACTGGATACCGACACCTAAACAGTTAGACGCTTTTCAGATAAGTTATCATTTAAGAATGAAAGTTGGTGAAATAATGGAGCCGACCTCATTGAAGCTTGATTCAAAACAGGAATATAAAGCTCTTCCTGTATTAGAAAGTAGAGATGAAAGCATGTGGGTATATGTTAATGATCCTCCCCGTTTTCTGACACAGCCTGAAGACACAGAATTTGTTGCTGGAGCAACATTTAAATACGAACCCATAATTCAAGATAGAAATAAAGA
>CAYFIF010000007.1:0-32200 GCA_964343085.1 uncultured bacterium
TAATTTTCATATTTCCGGGGTAATCCTTTATGATGTAGATCTTGAGTATAATAGCATAGGATCAAGGAATATACAGTCTAAGAGGCAATTAAAAAGACTCACTTCTTCCCTGCAATCTTTAAATGATGAAAAACTATTTATCTGCATAGATCAAGAAGGCGGTCGAGTAAATCGATTAAAATCAGATTATGGTTTTCCAAAATTTGAATCATGGAATAAAATAGGTTTAAAGGATGATCAGGCATACACAAAATCTTATGCAAAAAAAGTTGGTCAGGAACTTTCAGACCTTGGAATAAATTTTAATCTTGCTCCAGTTTTAGACTTTGATTACGGGAAAGAATCTTTTATCTCACTACAAGAACGATCAATTTCTTTAGACCCAGAATTAATTGTGAAACATTCAAAAACTTTTATTAATGAATTAGAAAAATTGAAAATATTATCTTGTGGTAAACACTTCCCTGGGCAAGGCTCAGCCTCTGGTGATACACATGAAGGGCTGGTTGATATTACAAAAACCTGGGATAAAAAGGAGCTAATACCATACAGCGATTTAATTAAGGGAAATATTCTAAATTCAATAATTGTTGCCCACACTTTTCATAAAAATCTTGATCCTAAATACCCATCATCTATGTCTGGTGATACAATAAATAAGCTTCTTAGAAAAGAATTGGGTTTCGATGGCCTTGTAATTTCTGATGACCCCAGTATGAAAGCGATTTCAGATCACTATAATCTAAAAACAACAATTCAAAAAATGCTAAACGCAGGTGTGGATCTATTAATTTTTGGAAATAATCTTAATTATGATCCTGATTTAATCCCCAAGGCAATAAATTGTTTATGTGAATTATTTGAAGAAGGATTAATAACAGAGAGTAGAATAAACCAATCAATAGAAAGAATAAATCGAATAAAATCGAAATTGTAAACTAATGCAAGAAGAACAAATTTACCTTGGAATTGATGGTGGTGCTTCAAAACTGCTATTTCAAACAATAAAAATAGTAAAAAATTCAAGATACGCACACACAGGTGAATACTGTAAAGAAATAAGTTACAAAGACTTTGAAGGTTGGGATAATAGCTTTGAACCTGAAAAAGTTGAAACTCAAAAAATATTTTCAAAAAAAAATAAGTTTTTTTTATCAACAAAAGAAACGAATCAGGGAAAAGTTATAATTAAAATAATAGAAAAGTTTTATAAAATCGCGGTTCGAGATATCGGGACTATCTGCGGTGTAGGCCTCTGTTTCCCTGGAATAAAAACACCAGATTTGAGAGGGACGATAATTATGGCGAATGGTCCAAGAATACCTAATCTATGTGAACAATTAAATAAAAAAAACATTGCTGTAGATATTATTTACAATGATTCTGATTGTTGTGTCACAGGAGAAATGTTTTGGGAAAATGGATCCCTAAAAAATGCTTCGAATGCAATTTACATTGGAGGAGGAACAGGTATTGCAGATGGAATAGTAATTAATGGTAAGATAGTTAATTTCAACTCAGATTCTAATTTGAAAAAATCTTGGGAATTAATCTTGCCATCTGGGAAGACAGTCGAATCCTCTCTCTCACCTAAGTTTTTAATTAAAAACTACAATAGTCTAAATCCAAAAAATCATATCAATACTTTAGATGAAATAATTTTACAAGCAGATAATAAGAATTCATATGCAATAAAAATTATTGATGAAGCCGTAAAAGCACTTCATTTTCTTATTGATAACCGATTAAAATACATTAACAATAAGACTGGGGAAAATTGCCAGAAAATCGTAATCGGACAAAGATTAGGATTATCTTTATCATTGAAAAAAGGTGAAAATAGTTTTATGAAAACCATTTTATCTGAAAAAAAGCATAGGGTTCCTATTAATATTTCTATTGAAAGAAAAACGGCTGCGATTGGAGCAGCATGGAAAGCGGTTTGCTAGTAAAAGGAAAAATTCCAAGTTCAGAGCCAATTGTGAATATTGGTATGGTCTTACCAAATGATAAACTTAAAAAAATTAAAATCTCATTCTCAAATAATTCATTATTTGATTTTTATTTTAATGAAAAAAAATCAACTATAGATGATAATGAATTAAATATAGAGGTAATCGATAACAAGTTATTTTATAATAAAACGGATACCTCTAGCATCAAGATAAACACTAACGCAAGCAACCTTGAAGATTATATACTAATTGATTCTTTGCCAGTTGGAAGAGGATTTCATTGGGCCAATAAAATTCCTGTTAAAGTCTTAGGAAATATTATCATCATGATAAAAGAAAATAATTTGTTTGTGGTTAATCAGCTGAAGTTAGAGCACTACATAATGTGCGTATCAACTTCGGAAATGAGCTCTGAATGTCCAACTGATCTTCTTAAATCACAAACTATCGCCGCACGCTCATGGGTCCTTGCAGCTAGTGAACAGAAACATCGAGAATTAAATATTGATGCCTGTAACGATGACTGCTGCCAAAGATATCAAGGAATAAATAACCTGACAAAACATTCAATAGCATCAGCTGAATCTACACGTGGAAAAGTACTAATCTTTTTTAATGAAATATGTGATGCTAGATACTCTAAATCATGCGGAGGGCTAACGGAAGACAACAACAATGTTTGGGAAACGGGTGAAAAAAAATATCTCCGGTCAATAGTTGACTCTGATACTATCAACCGTCCTTTAATTAGCAATGCTATTGGCCTAAAGTCATGGTTTTTATCTAGCCCTGATTGCTACTGTAGCCCTAAGATGGTGCCGGAAGATCAGCTGTATAAATTCTTAGGAGCTGTAGACCAAAACAAAAGTTATTTCCGATGGAGTATTAGTATCACTCAATCAGATTTGATTAATAATATTAAAAAACAAACTGACATAGATTTTGAGTATATTCTATCTTTGGTACCTTTAAAGATTGGCAGTTCTTCAAGGATCATGACTCTAAAAATTGAAGGATCTCAAGATGGAAAACGTAAATCTTTAATGCTTAATTCGGAGTATGATATCCGTAAGGTTTTGCATTATGATTTTTTATTTAGTTCAGCTTTTCTAATTCAGACTGAATTTGAAAATAACATTTACCCATCTCTGTTTCATCTTAAGGGAGCAGGATGGGGGCATGGTGTAGGAATGTGCCAAATTGGAGCACTTGGGATGTCGCTTAATGGAAAAACTTACTTAGAAATATTAAATCATTATTTCCCCTCAACTCATCTACATACTCTTTATGGGTGAAACAATATCACTCCACTGGATTGACTGGGTAATTATTTTTTCATATATACTCTTTTCACTATATATTGGAATACTATTTAGTAAAAGAGCATCAAAGAGTACTGAAGAATATTTTTTATCAGGCCGCTCCCTACCATGGTGGATTGTTGGGACATCCATGGTCGCAACCACATTTGCAGCTGATACGCCACTTGCTATAACTGAATTTGTACGAGGACCCGGTATCTGGCAAAACTGGTTTTGGTGGAATCTTCTAATGGGCTCACTATTAGGCGTTTTTCTATTTTCGCGTCTTTGGCGCAGGGCAGAAGTTCTTACTGATAATGAACTTTTAGAAATTAGATATAGTGGTAAACCTGCTGCATTTTTAAGAGCATTTAAGGCTGGGTATTTTTCTATACTATATAACTTCATTGTAATGGGATGGGTAATTAATGCAATGGCATCTATTGTATCTGTTATGCTAAATATGGATAAATGGACCGCGGTATGGATATGTGTTATTATTGCTCTTGTTTATGCTATTCTTTCTGGCTTCTGGGGAGTTGTTATCACTGATATGGTGCAGTTTTGTATTGCAATGTTTGGCTCTATTGCCCTTGCACTAATTGCACTTTCCCATGTAGGTGGTATGGAATCACTTTTAATCAAATTATCTATGTTTGAAGATAGTGGCACAATAAACAAAAACACATTAAAGTTTATTCCTCCAATTCCAGAGCAAAATATTACTACCTCGGCATTTTGGGAATCTCCTTTTTCAAAATTTTTGATTTTTATATCGATAATGTGGTGGAGCAGTCATAATACAGATGGCGGAGGCTATATAATTCAACGAATGTCATCAGCAAAAAATGAAAAACACGCACTTCTTGCTACTTTATGGTATAACCTTGCTCACTATGCATTACGTGTGTGGCCATGGATAATCGTTGCTATAGTATCAGTCGTAATGTTCCCTATAATTCCAGAATCATATTCGGAGCTTGGAGTAAAAGCTGGTTACCCACTAGTTATGAACAGCCTTCTTGGTCCAGGGTTAAAAGGGATTTTGATTGTTTCATTTTTAGCTGCCTTTATGTCTACAATTGATACACACCTGAACTGGGGAACTTCCTACATCATCAATGATATATATAAAAGATTTTTTAAACCTGAAAACAGTTTTCAATCTAAAGAAATAGCTCAAATGCACTATGTAAAAATCGGTAAAATTATTACAGTTGTTTTGATGGTGTGTTCAGCATTTTTCGCAGTTAATATGCAGAGTGTTTCCAAGGCCTGGGAATTTATTTTTTCTATGGGAGCAGGCATTGGGCTAGTCTTAATCCTAAGGTGGTTCTGGTGGAGAATAAATGCTTGGACTGAAATTACTGCTTTGGCTACCTCTATGTTTATAACTATAATCCTTGAAATAATAGCCTGGCGCCAAACAATTAGTCTAGATAAAGATTATTCACTATTTGGAACGGATCCAGAGATCTTTGGTCTTCCACTGCAAGTTCATCACAAGCTTATCATTATTGTTCCTACTGCGATTTTAGCTTGGGTCATGGTTACTTTTTTAACGAAGCCAGAACCAAATCAAACTTTGCGTAAGTTTTACGAAAGGATTCAGCCTGGTGGATGGTGGTCGCCAATATCTGATAATTTTAGACACACCCTAGAACCAGTCTCTAATGGTATTTTTATAAATTGGATTTCTGGTATAATGATGATATATGGTTTTACGTTTGGTATTGGAAACCTAGTGTTTATGAATTACACAAATGCTGTTATTTTATTTGGAATCGCAGGTGTTGGATTATTTCTAGTTTGGAATAGAAGTATATCAAAACTCGGTTAAAAATATTGATTTTATTATTAATAAAAGTTTTTATTTATGACTCTTCCTAGAAGAATATATTCAATCGATATTTTTAGAGGCCTAACTATAGCACTAATGATAGTGGTTAATAATCCAGGCACATGGGCCAGTGTCTATTCTCCCCTTCTTCATGCAAAATGGCATGGTTGTACAATTACCGATCTTGTTTTCCCTTTTTTTATGTTTATTGTAGGGGCATCGATGCGGTTCGCCTTTGTTCGTTGGCATAATTTTGCTTCTATAAAATTTTATAAACATATTTTTTTTCGCTCTCTGTCAATATTTTTGGCAGGATGGTTTATACACGCATTCCCTTTCATAATTCAAGATTGGGACTGGTCAACATTTCGCTATATGGGTGTATTACAAAGAATTTCAATAGCATATTTTTTTAGTTCATTAATTGTAATCAGATACAACTTTAAACAAATATTGAAAATAATTACCGGGATCCTTTTTTTATACTGGGGATTATTGTGGTTTGGGGGTTCCAGCGACCCCTATAGCGTTGAAACAAATTTCGTTCGCAAGATAGATATCTGGCTATTTTCAGAAAGTCATCTTTGGAAAGGGACCGGCATTCCTTTTGACCCTGAGGGCCTGTTAAGTACATTGCCTTCCATTGCAACTGTTCTTATCGGTTATTTAATTGGTGGAATGCTACACACTACAAAAAAATATTCTGACTGTGTTAAAAGGATGACTGTTTTTGGTATTGTTTCGATTATAGGTGGTCTAGCTTGGGGATTTTTTTTCCCAATAAATAAATCTCTTTGGACGAGCTCCTATGTTTTATATACTGGCGGAATTGCAACTATTGTTCTAGCCAGCCTGACATATTTGATTGATATAAAAAAATATAAAACTTTTTTTTGGCCTTTCGAGATATTTGGTACGAACTCAATATTTTTGTTTGTTCTGTCTGGGATATGGGCAAAAATAATTTTAAAGATAAAGCTTTCTCATGAAGGAAATTTAATTTCTGCACATAATTATTTATATAAAACTATATTTGAACCTATGGCTGGTAATTATAATGGTTCTTTACTTTTTGCTTTATCGCATGTATTATGTTTTTGGCTAATATTGTTCTGGATGCATCGGAAAAAAATTCAAATAAAACTTTAAATAATGAAATTATTATCAGTTAGTTTTTTGATTTTAAGTCTATTACTTGGGGAAGGCACATCGCAAACTCCATACATAGTAGTTTTAGGAATTGCTCAGGATGGTGGGATCCCTCATACCAACTGTAACAAAAAGTGCTGTAGGGATGAATGGGATAAAAATAAATCTGAGAAAGTTTCGTGTATAGGTCTTGTAGATCCTAGAAGTAATCAAAGCTGGCTTGTTGATGCTACCCCAGATTTTCCACAACAATATCATACTATAACCAACAAACACAAAACAAAACTTGAAGGTATATTTCTTACACATGCACATATTGGGCACTATTCCGGATTAATGTATCTAGGTCGAGAAGTTATGGGTGCAAAAATGATGAAAGTGTTTGTGATGCCGAGAATGGAATCATTTATTAAAAACAATGGCCCTTGGAATCAGCTTGTTGAATTAAATAATATTATTTTAAAAAAAATCACAGCTCGGAAAGAAATAAAGGTTAATAATCAATTATTTATTAAACCAATTTTAGTACCTCACCGTGACGAGTACTCTGAAACGGTAAGCTATCAGATTATGGGACCAAACAAGAGTCTTTTATATATTCCAGATATTGACAAGTGGACAAAATGGGAGGAGGATATACTATTGAAAATTAAGTATATAGACCTTTTATTAGTTGATGGTACTTTTTTTTCATCTGATGAGATTCCAAACAGAGACATAAGTGAAATTCCGCATCCTTCAATAACTGAGAGTATGAATCTTTTTTCAAGTTTAAGTACTAAGGATAGAAACAAAGTATTCTTTATACATCTAAATCACACCAATCCCGCAATTAAAAGAAAAAGTGCAGCTCAAAATATTATAAAATCGAAACGTTTTAATATTGCATATGAAGGAATGAAATTTAGCTTATGAGGAAGGTCTTTATTACAGGAGCATCCTCTGGAATAGGTAAGTCATTAGCATTAATTTATGCTGAAAATGGATACAAAGTAGGCCTTGCATCTAGAAATCAAGAGGCCATTAAAGATGTGGCAAAACAATGTGAAGAATTAGGGGGCAAAGCTTTTACGTATACCTTAGATGTTACCCAGGCCGATGCTTGTGCAAATATAGCAGAACGATTTATCAAAGATGCTGAGGGTATAGATATTGTCATCGCGAATGCAGGAATAGGAGGTGAAGATAAAGTTATGAGTGGATCTAGTAATGCTATAAATAATATTATTCAAACAGATTTGCTAGGAGTAACAAATACAGTAATGCCTTTTATACCATTTATGAAAAGTCAATCAAAAGGTAAACTTGTGTGTATTAGCTCTGTAGCCGGATTTATCCCATTACCTAATCATGGCGGATATGTTGGTTCAAAAATTGCGATAAGATATATATTTGATTCCTGGCGATTAACTTTGAAAAAACATAATATAAAAGTTATAACCATTTGTCCTGGATTTATTGATACTCCTATGGTTAAAGGTCGAGGGAGAAATAAACTACCAATGAAGTCTGCACCCGAAGCTGCAAAACAATTTTTTGAATATATAAATAAAGGGAATGCCACGTATATCTATCCTTTTTATTATAAAATTTTAATTAAACTTGTAAGAATTTTACCTAGTAAATTCTATAATTGGTTAATAAATGCTATCTATCCAAATAAAAGAAAATGAAATCAAAATCTAAACTTCTAAATAACGAGCAGTTCTTTTATCCACAAATTTTGCTATCTCCAATCTTGTCTATTTTTATTGGCTCTATTTTCATTGCAATTCTGGCTCAAGTTTCAATCCCAATCCCATTTAGTCCAGTACCAATAACTGGTCAGACAATTGGTATAGTAATCATTGGAACAGTTTTGGGACCCTTGAATGGCTCTATGGCAGTTATTGTATATATTTTTGAAGGTGCATTAGGCTTGCCTGTATTTGCTAATTTAAGTTCAGGCATACATGTGCTTATGGGACCAACAGCTGGTTATATTTGGGGTTTCATTGTTGGCGCTTTTTTAATGGGTGTTTTAGATAAAATAGGGTTTACATCAAATTTCTTACTTAGTTTTTTATCTTGTCTGATTGTGACGACATTAATTTTAGTGATTGGAACTTTGTACCTAGCCTTTTTTAAAACCGGATTAAAATTGGCACTGGAAATGGGATTTTATCCTTTTTTGATTGGAGACTTTGTAAAATCCTTTATCTCTGCATCAATAATATTGGGATTAAAAAGAATCAGATAAAATGTCCTCTGCTTTTTTCGCCATATTAATACAAGAATGAGTAACACCCCCATAGTCATGGGAAGTTAGAGTTATATCTATTCTACAGTACCCAATTTTTAAATCCGGATGATGGTTTGATTTTTCAGCCTCTTTAGCAAAAAGATTTACGAATCTTATAGAGTCCATATAACTATCAAAAGAAACTGTTTTCTTTAAAAATCCTTTACTATAACTCCACCCTTTTAAATCTAGTAAGCAATCTTGAATATTTTTTTCTTGAATTAAGCCCATAATCAGGTTGATTCTAAATTGGGTATCTCATTAGGTCGATTCAATTCTGTTTTTCTAAAATTTATTTCCTTTCTTAATTTATCAAGTTCAATCTTCAGCCATGTAATAGCAATAATAAATGCAACAGTTGCAGAAATCATAATTGCGTACCAATTCCACTCCACAGATTTATTTAAATAAACACTAAAATAAATCGCTAGTGGAGCTGAAAGACCAAGTACCCTAACAGTAGTAATCACAAGAACGGGGACACCTTTTCCAAGACCCTGCAAAACACGTCCAGAAGTAATTGCGAGAGATACCAATGGATATATTAAAGTTAAATGTCTTAAAAATGATATTGATACTTTCTGAATATTTGAATCTTCAGTAAATAAAGATGTCATTTCTGGTGCAAATATAAAAACAAGAAAAGAGACACTCGTTGATATTAGAAAAGCACTTTTTGAACCATATTTTACAATTCCAAAGAGTTCATCAAATTTTCTTGCTCCAAAAAACATACCAACAATTGTAGTAAGTGCACCTGCAATAGCAAATATAGGCAGAAAGATTAACATATCTAAACGTCCTGCGACTTGATAACCAGCTACATACTCTGAACCATTTGGATAATAAATCAAAATTTTATTAAATACACCTTGTCCTATTGCCATGATCAGCATAGATACTGAAGCTGGAAGTCCAATCTTTATTATATTCCATAAAATATTGTTCGATGGTGAAAAATCTTTTAATCTAAATGTAATATATGCATGTTCTTTTATAAATAGCATGTATATGAAAATAACAAAAACTATAATCTGGCTAATAACAGTCGCCGCTGCAGCGCCTTTTACGCCCATTCCAAGTCCAAAGCCACCAAATGATTCAAGTTTAAAAATAAAGATTGGATCTAAAAGAATATTTAATACAGTGCCTAACCCGGCTACCATCATTGGGAATTTCATATCCCCCTCACCAGCAAGAATTGATCTAAAAAAACCAGAAAAAACCATAAATGGGAGACCCAAAAGAATATAAAATAAATAATCCCATGCAATTTCAAGAATGCTCCCTTTAGCACCAAAACTAATTAATATATCTTCACCAAAAATAAAACCTATAGAGGTAAATATTATTGCAATTGAGCCCGCAATAATTAGAGCATGCTCTGCAGCATTATCAGCACTATTCTTATCCTCCTCGCCTATGAATCTTGCTATAGTAGCTGTAACTCCAGTACCTAGGCCCATTGTAAGACCCAGCATTAAAAAAAATAGTGGCATATTTAAAGCTACTCCAGTTATTGAATCACCTCCTAATTGCCCTATAAAAATCATATCAACAATATTATATAGAGTCTGAATCCCCATACCAAACATAATAGGTACCGCTAGAGACCATAATGCCTTTTTAGGATTATCAATAAATGATTGTAAACGCGATTCAGATTTAAATTCGATTTGCATTACACTAAAATATAAAATTATTCTGAGAACCAGATATAAATATTATGCTTACAATTGAAAAAAACTTAGGCATTTACTGTTAAACTGGCCAAATAATTGGCAACAATAAAATCGCTGTAATCCAAAATAGTATTGCTAATGGAAATCCAACTCTTATATAATCGCTAAACTTATATCCACCTGGTCCGTACACCATTAAATTAGTTTGGTAACCGACTGGTGTTAAAAATGATGCTGATGCAGCAAATGCTACAGCCAATACAAAAGGCCTAGCATCCAAACCCATTTGGTTCGACACTGCAATAGCAACTGGTGTCATTATAACTGCAGTTGCTGCATTCGAAGATACTTCAGTCAAAATCATCGCGATTAAGTATATTAATGCCAGAATAACACGTGGTTGCCAATTCTCTGGTGTTTCCATTGCAATCGATGAAATAAAATTGCCTATCCACTCTGCTGTCCCAGAGGTTTTCATAACGGTTCCTACTGGTATCAAAGCAGCTATGAGGATTATAACTTGCCAATTTATTGATTGGTAACTTTCTTGAGATGTTATTACACCAAGAATTAATAAAACGGTGACCGCTAAAATACAACCTGCGAAAATAGGCAAAATATTAAAAGCTGCAGCTAAAATAGCAAATATCATTACAGTAATAGACATCCACCAGAATCGTTTTTTCCTTAATTTACCTTCAACCTCACCAATCATAATAAAATCCGTACGTTTGGATAAGTCTTGAATTTTATTTTCAGGTCCATAAATTAATAAGGTATCAAAAGCATTCAGAACAACATGGGCAATTTTTTTTCGAAATATTGTACCCTCTCTACGAATTGCAAGGATAAAAGTACCGAAGCGTCTTCGAAAATTAGTCTCTTTCAAATTTTTGCCTACCATGTCAGACTGATTTGTAAGTAGTAATTCAACTAAAATATTATTTTCTTGTTCCAACTCATCTTGAGTCAATTTAACATCTGTAAGCAAAGCAACTTTTTCGACTTCTTTCATCCTAAGAAAATTTTCGATTGTTCCTTTAACAAATAAAACGTCGCCTTCTTCCAATCTAGTAAGTCTGATAAAATTTGTTATCATTTTACCTTCTCTTTGAATATCTAAGACCACTACATCATAATTTGCATTAATGCCCCGGGCCATGCATGTGCTCCCGACCAAAGGAGATTCTGAAGTGACTTTCATTTCAGTGAGGTATCCACCTAGATGATAACTTTTTGTTAAACTTGCTGTCGTTGTCCTTGATGGTAAAAGTTTTGGAGCAACAAAAAGAATATACAATAATCCTATACCCATAATTATTATTCCATACTTTGTGAACTCAAACATGCCTAATGCTTTAACCGGTCCACTATTTACATATATAGAATTCACTAGTAGATTTGTCGATGTCCCAACTAATGTCAATGTCCCTCCCAAAATAGCAGAATAACTTAGTGGTATCAATAATTTTGAAGGACTGATCCCATATCTCTGGGCCATACGAATTGTTATTGGAATAAATATTGCAACAACTGCAGTATTATTTACTAGAGCAGATGCAAAACCAGTTGATCCAAAATAAAGGATATTCGCCAAATTTTTTGAGAAAGAAGAAACACGATTTATTTTTACCAAAAGATATTCTAATACCCTTGTTTTTTGGAGTGCATGGCTAAGAACAAATAATAAACCTATAGTTATAACTGCTGGATTTGATAAACCTTCAATAGCTTCTTCTGGCTTTAGGAAACCTAGCCCCATTAGAACAGATAATAATAGTACTGCTGTAACATCAATTGTAAAAACTTCTGCAATAAAAAGAATAAATCCAGCAGCAAGTATTGATAAGACTATTATTATATCAGATGTCATTTATCGTTTAAAAAACAATTATATGAGTTTAACAAAACGGATGCTCAAACGGGTCTTTTATATCCTTTTTAATAATAGCTTCCTTTTCAGCGATTTGATCACAATGTAAAAATACAGAATCCAATATCGAATCAATAATAATATCTCTTCGAATATTATTTAATACAGAAATAATAAAAATAGGATACTCACTATCAGGTAAGATTAACTCCCAATCATCAAAAAGATTGGTCTCCTCTAAAAAGTCATCTACATCTATTTTTTTTTCCAAAATTAAATTAACCTCATCCATAAGGTTTAATATTTGATCTTTTAATTCTTTTCTATTTAGATTTTTTAAATTCACTTTGAAAGTATAGCCTCTTCATCTATCTTATCGATTTGAGATTCAGATAAATATTTTTCCGCATAATTCTTATGTATTTTTGACTTAACAAAAATTTCAAAAAGATCTTCATCAATATGATAATCATTTTTCATAAAACCCATTATTCTCATAGCCTGTGACAATTTTTTTCCATCTTTATATGGCCTATCAGCTGCAGTTAAAGCCTCAAAAATATCCGCTATTGCCATCATTTTTGCTTGAACAGACATTTCATCAGATTTCAGTCCTTTTGGATATCCTGTACCATCTAACTTTTCATGATGCCCTCCGGCAAATTCAGGAACATTTTTTAATTGTTTTGGATAAGGCAATTTCTCCAACATCTCAATCGTAATAACAATATGATCATTAATAATCTCTCTTTCTTTAGGTAATAGTGTTCCCTTGGGGATATTTAAATTCTCAACTTCTTCGTCTGACAAAATATTAATATTCTTTCCATCAATTTTAAGCACCTCACTTGAAATTTCTCTTACTCTATCTTGCTTTTCAGGCAGCATAAATTCGCCACCATAATTAACTGACCTTAAAAATTTCATGTTATCATCAATTTGCTTGATTCTATCAATATATTTTTTATCATATTCTTTTATTTTTCCAACTCTTAGCTGACGCTTTAGGAATTCAATTTCAGCATCTCTTTTCAATATTTCCATTCTATGATTTACTAATTCGATTCTATCAAAGATAGCCTCAAGCTTTGTAGATTTATCAACAATATGCGGAGGAGTCGCAACCTTCCCGCAATCATGTAACCAGGAGGCAATATACAATTCATACCTCTCTTCTGGAGTCATAGAAAAATTTTTATATTTTCCAACTTCAACTTTCTCTACTGCTTCCGCAAGCATCATAGTAATTATCGGAACCCTCTCACAGTGTCCGCCTGTATATTCAGACTTTTTATCAATCGCAGTCGCAATTAATTTAATAAAAGCTTCAAAAAGAGTTTTTAGTTCTTCAACCAATCTTTTATTTGTTAATGCAACAGCTCCTTGAGAACTCAAAGATTCAACTTGCTCCTGCATTTCAGATGTAAAACTAATTATATTTTTATTTTCATCACGTGCATTTAATAGTTGCATTACTCCAATTATTTCATTTTCATGATTTTTCAATGGAACTGTCAAAAAAGATTTAGATCTATAATTATATTTTTTATCAAATGCTTTTGTTCCAGAAAAATCAAATCCTTTTTCTGTCTCATAAGCATCTCTAATATTGACCGTTTTACCAGTTAATGCTACATATGCTGAAATATTAGAATTGTTTGGTTTGCCATCATCTAAATATAGCTTTACAGGGTAGTATGGTATTTCGATACCTGAAGTCCCACCCATTTTTTGATTCATGGTATCTGAACTTAATATTTCAAATTTAAGATTACCATTTTTATCAATTGTATATAGCGTTCTTCCATCTGCATTTGTAATCCTTCTTGCTTCATCTAGAATCATTTCGAACAATTTGTCAGTGTTTTTCTCAGAGGAAAGAGCCATTCCTATTTCACTAAGACGATGAATCTTATCCTCTAAATATTTTATTCTATCTTTTTCCTTCATCAAAACCTAATAGATAACTTTTTGGTCCTTATTAAAGACAAATGTACATCTCCTTAATTATTTTCTACAATTAGATTAGTAGAGATTCCTGCCAATGGATAAATTTATTGTATGACTCAGGACATACAAACTTATATTAATGATTTAAAGAGTTTTTTCGATAGAGAAAATATATCAAAACAAGAAATATTTGAACTAATTAACTCATTTGAAAATAAGCCACTTAAAAGAAATGAGGTACACAAATTATTGATTGAATTAAAAAATACAAAAATTTTGAAAAAAATTAGCTTACTTAACCTACAAGAGTCTTGGCTCAATTTTATTATTAAACTAATTAAAAATTCAAATTTCCATGTAGGATATATGATACAAAAATCTACAAATCTTAACAAAAATAAAATTGCATTTAAATCTATAAATAACAAAAACATTATTGAAAAAACCTATGAAAAATTATGGGAACATATTATAGCTGTTGGAGAATCGATCATATCTTTTGAAAAATCTGATGAAACTCAAGTAATAGGTCTATTAACAAATAATCGTTATAAAGGCACCTTAGTGGATCTCGCCTGCCTTTCATTTGGAATCAGAATAATTCCAATTCCGCTGAATTTCACGCCCGAACATTTAACATATGTTATAAATGAATCAAGGATTACACATCTCTTCATAGGTGGTAGTACCGCAACCCGTCTTTGGAATAATGTAGCTTCAAAACATCGAGTCCAATTAATTGCATTTGATAATCCAGAAACTTTAAACGGCGATGTCATAGATTGGGATTATTTTTTTGATTTGGGTGATAGATTTAATATAGATAAAAGACTTGAAATAATATCTATGGATTGGACTGCAACAATTATGTACACATCTGGAACGACGGCAAACCCAAAAGGAATCCCATTCAATCATACTAATATGATTTCAAAGCGTTTTGCTAGAGCAATTGCAATTCCTGAGATAGATTGTAATGATACATTTCTTGCATATTTGCCCTTGTTCCATACATTTGGGCGATTTTTTGAAATGATGGGGAATATATTCTGGGGTTCAACATATGTTTTTGCAGAATCACCAGCTTTTAATACTCTTTTAAAAGATTTTCAACTTGTTTCACCAACTATCTTTATTAGTATACCAAAAAGATGGGTTCAACTATATGAAACAATTGAAGAGGGCATTGATTTAGATAAAGCTAAATCTGTAATTATCAAGCATAAAATAATGGAATTGACTGGGGGAAAATTAAACCTTGGCCTATCAGCTGCTGGGTACTTAGATCCAGATATTTTTTCATTTTTTCAAATTAATGGGATAAATCTTTTAAGTGGATACGGAATGACGGAAGCTACAGGAGGAATTACCATGACACCAACCAAAGATTATGTTAAAGATTCAGTAGGCAGGAGCCTCCCCGGAATTGAACTACGAATAGAAGAAGATGGTGAATTATGTTTAAAGGGATCTTATGTTGCTAAAGAATATTTTAAAGATCCACATTCTACAGATTTTAAAAACGGTTGGTTTTATACCGGCGATATTTTTGAAGAACGAGATGGACACTATTTTTTTGTTGATAGGAAAAAAGATATATATAAAAATAGTAGAGGACAAACAATTGCTCCTCAAAAAATTGAAAATATGTTTCAAGACTTTGAATCTGTAAAATCAGTTTTTCTTGTTGGCGATGGAAAGGAATTTAATACTGTACTAATCTATCCTGATATCGGCAGTCCCAATATTGATTTAGATAAGGCATCAAATAAAGAAATCAGGAGCCTGTTTAATGCGATGATTCTTTCAGTTAATAATTTTTTACCTTCATATGAAAGAATTGTGAATTTTGCCATAATTGATCGTGATTTTTCAGAAGATCTGGGAGAAATAACACCTAAAAAAACTTTCAGGAGAAATAAAATTCTAGAGAATTTTAGAAAAATAATAAATCCAATGTATGAACGTAATTTTATTTCCCTACATTTTGGTGCGAAAGAAATTAGAATCCCAAATTGGTTAATTAGAGAAATTGGCGCAACCAGAACAGATATTAATTGGAATGGTGAAATAATTTCTGCTAAAAGTAGATCAAAGAATATCCGAATGATCTGGAAAGAAAATCAAATTTATCTTGGTGATTTTCAATATGAGATTAATAGCGATATTTTAGATTTAGGCGCATTAATACAGTCACCAATACTTTGGGTCGGGAATATTGATTTTTCTGATTTCACTGGTGATGTTATCTTTAGATTAAGAGATATTGAGCCATATTTAAATATAAAAATTATATCT
Source organism: uncultured bacterium (assembly GCA_964343085.1). Classification (GTDB taxonomy): domain Bacteria; phylum Fidelibacterota; class Marinisomatia; order Marinisomatales; family UBA1611; genus CAZLPW01. The sequence continues at coordinate 16,330 of CAYFIF010000007.1, forward strand.
AGTGATTTTAATCTAGATAAAATAAAAAGAGATATTAAACCTAGTCACTCTAGAGATAATCTTCTTAGACAACTCCATGTTACTATTCAAAGATTTCTTCAATCAGATGAATCTTTTTCTGATTCATTGGTAAACATTGTTGATTCCGATACGCAAAATTGGTCAGGAGTAATATTAGAGACCTGTCTAGCCCACCAAACACATCCTAACATAAAGTTTAGGCATAAATTACTTGAAGCAATCGCTCCTATGATGTCCGGAGACTTTTTTGTTAATCAAATAAAAATCATTTATCATGATATGAGAATGGATAATTTATCTAAAGCATTTTCCTTCGATATTAAAAGAACAACAGATGATCATTATAAAGCACTAATTCAATTTCTAAAAGATGCGCACGCAAAGATAGATAAACTACAACCAGATGAAATTAATTTTATTCAAATTCTTTTACTTATGGTTTCTGACTTTGGTATTTATCATCCTACTCGTTATGTGTGGGCACGTTCAGAATTAATTTGGTGGCAAATATCGGATGTCCCAAAACCATTATATTCGACAGCTCAAAAGGCGTATTATGCATTAACCAACGGCTTTAGAGAATGGATAGGCCCTTCTGCAAAAATAACGGTAGATCAAGAAAAAGGCCTTGAATACGGTTGGAATGATGTTATCATTTTTGATGATAATGTCAGCTCAAAATTTCAGATTTTGATTAAAAAAGCGATAGAAGAAACCTCTATGGTCCGTGAATCAGTTTTTTTACTCTCATCTAACTGCTTAATCCAACTACAGGATATTCCAAATGATGGGATTTGGATTACTTATCTAGGATCCGAACATGGTAAGAATCTTTTCAGGCTATTAATTAAAACTAGAAATCAAGGAACTCATAATATTCTTCTAAACATAAATACAGGTCTAGATAGAGAATTCATTGAAGAGGAAGTAAAGTGGTTAATCACCATGGGATCCGGATTTAAAGATAAACCCTTAGTAGAAAATTTTGGTGGATACTGGTCAGAACATAATCTTTATACTGAAGAATTTATTTCAGAGGAAACTGTAACGGAATTTTTAGATAGAAATCGAAATGATATAATTAACGAAAATAAAAAAGATCGCTGGCAAATGCGTTGGTTGCACTATATATGGAACGGTATCCAGGCATATCAAGAATTCTGGAACAGAACTAATTTTAAATATATTATTCAACCTCCTAATACTTATAATCTGATTATTCCAAAACATGATTATGCTACAGGCACACGATTAACTTCCATCACAACAAGAGAAAAAATTGGATCACTGTCAGATTATTTTAGTGATTTGTATATTGAATATATTGAAAAAACAGAAAACAAATATATCGGTTTAAAAAGGATGTCTGACTGGGAAGTGATCTTTACCGCAACAATTCAAGCTCTCAAAGTTAATAAAGGTAAAATCGTATTAAAAAAACTACAGAAAGAATTAAAAACCAGGAGGATAAAAAAACAGTTTAAACAACTCAATTGTGATAGTGAAAGAATAGAACAATATCTGGAAGATCTTGAACAATTTGGAGTATTAACAAAGCCTGTTGTTTTTGCATCACTTAGGTTTCAAAGATGGCTTGATTTAAACCCTAAAGCAACAAAACAGGCACGGGCTTCAATTTTACAAGAACTCTACCAAGATTATCGTTTAGATGATTTACTAGAAGAATACCCTGAAACACGAGTTCGATTTTTCATGATGACCTGCTTTAAAGATGCTGGAGATGAGCTCATCATTGCTTTTCAAAATATCATTAAACTATTGCGTACCCGAGAAATTAATCCATTTAACCTCAATGAAAATATCCAAGAAATGCAAGAAAAAATTGATCTAACAGATAATCATAAGTTTTTTCTTGCTCGAATGTTATTTCCACATATAAACTCAGCAGATTATGTTGAATTAATTCCCGTATCAACCGGAGAAAATGATCAGTTAAATTTAGTCTTCCAGACTGAAGCTAAAAACGGACAAATATACCATATAAGACCGCCTCTTCATCCAAAAGAAATCGCCAAGTTTCATAGTTTGTTATCAGAAGCGCTACTTGCGAGTACATTTACGCACCAACACGAATTTTTATTATTGTTTAATACCCAAAATAGAATAGCAGGAGGTCTATATTGGAAAAATATCGACTCTAACCGAGTTCATTTAGAGTGGTTGGTCATTAGTGAACAAAACCAAAATCTATCACTAAGTCAACGATTGTTAACAGAATATTATGAGCGTATGCGACTTCAAGGAATAAAAATCATAACTGTCGGGTTTTACATGGAAAATTTTTTTTATAAACAAGGTTTCTCTATAGATGAACATTTTGGAGGTCTTGTAAAAAGATTATAAGTATAACATTGTATAAATAACTACCCCTGTTATTGATACATATAACCAAATTGGTAGAGTTATAGCTGCAATTTTTCTGTGTTTGTTTATTTCTGAATTCCAACCCCTATATAGACTTAACAGTGCAAGAGGAATAATTATAGCCGCTAGTATTATATGTGAAATGAGTACTGTGTAATAAATAGATGAAAATTCACCGGTATATAATTTTGGACCACTTTTAAACCAATGATAAATAATATAACTAACAAGAAAACCTGTAGAGGTGGTAAAAGCAGCCAGCATAATATTCCGATGCATTGCACGGCGCTTTTTTTTAATTAAATAATATCCATACAAAAGAAGCAAGGTCGTTGTGGTATTCAAAATAGCATTTAAAGTAGGGAGAAATGAGACATCTAAATCTGCCGCTTTTATTCCCTCTGGTCTTGGACCTAAGATTAAAAATGCAACGGCCAAACTAACTATTGCAGAAACAATATATATTATTCGTATCCAAAACTGTTCATTTTTATTAATTTTCATGAAATAATATCAAAAATAATTATTAGAAATAAAATCGGAAGATATATGACAGATACACGTAATAAAGTTTTCGCATTTTCTATTGTATAACTTTTTATCATTAATAATCCTGAAATTAGATAAGCAACTCCAAGAACTATTGCACCAACAAAATAAATTTTCCCCAATAAACCTATATAGAATGGGATTAGAGATACAGGAATTAATAAAAAAAGATGCCAGATAATTTGTCTATTCGTCCTAGAGCTTGTTTCTTCGATAGATGGAAGCATCTGAAAATCTGCTTTTCTATAATCATCCTTAAACATCAGAGCGATAGCAAAAAAATGAGGATGCTGCCAAAAAAATAAAATGAAAAATAATATCCACGATTCTGGGTCAAGTCTACCGCTGGCAGCCACCCAGCCACCAACAGGCGGAAGCGCTCCTGGAATTGCTCCAATAGTTGTGTTAAGCCATGTAACTTTTTTAAGCGGTGTATAAATAAAAAGATATAAAATCGCAGTTATAAGAGCCAAAATAGCAACAATTGTATTTACAAAAAAATAGAGTGTCGCTAATCCTGATAGAATTAAAAATAAACCAAAATACATAACATGATATGGTGGAATAATTCCAATTTGAATGGGCCTAAAACGAGTCCTTTCCATCAAGCTATCAGAATCCTGTTCAGCAAAATGATTAAGAGCACCTGCGCCGGATGAAACAAGACCGGATCCAATTAATGTCCAGATAAGGATATCGATTTCAAAAGTAGATGCAGATCCTAAACAAAACCCCAAAGCAGTAGAAACCAGTATCATCCAAGTAATTCTTGGCTTTGTTAACTCCACATAACCTAGGGTTTTCGAACTAACTGGAGTTGGTGTTTTTTTCATTTATCAATCAAATGGGTGGATAATTTCTTAATATCTTTTTTTAGTATTTTTATTTCACTTAAATCCATGCCGTTGTAATACTTTCTAATTCTTTTTTTATCATCAATCAAAACAAATTTAATTGAATGCCCAATAGGCAAATCATCAGCAAAAAGTAAAAACCCATCCTGACTAATTGTCTTTATACTATCAATTTCTCCAGTTAAAAATTTCCACCTAGAATCACTAACACCTTGATTTTCTGAATACTCCTTTAAAATTTTCTGATTATCGTATTGAGGATCAACAGTTATGGATACGAATTGAATTTTATCATTTTTTTTATATTGTTCGTATAAACTTTTCATATTGCTGGCCATAATTGGACATGGACCCATGCAAGTAGTAAAAATAAAATCAAGTACTGTGATTTTCCCCAAAAAATTTTTATCTGTGAAGGCTCTATTATCTTGATCAATAAGCTGAAAGCTTGGAGTCGTCTTGATAACGGGTAATTCCTCCTGCAGATTCAGATTACATGAAATTAATAATACTAAACCTATCGCTATATAATATCTTCTTTCTATCATAGTTATCCAAATAATTTCAAAACAAGCTTTTATCACTTAAGTAAAAATTAAAGTTTTATAAAAATTTCAAGGCGCAATATAATATTTACAATTAAAACATTTGTGGTAATTCTATTAAACATTTTTATTAATATCTTGCTTATTAATTTACATTTTTTTTGATTATACCTATTAATAATGGCATTAAATAGAATCGAACTTGGTACAAAATGTACCGTTAGAACAACTGGCGAAGTTGGGATACTAAAAAAAATTTATTTTTATCCAACTAAGTACGAACTCGAATTTTCTAAAGATCGAATAGGTCATTATTCCATTAGAGATCTAGAAATCGATGGAATTCAACAGTCTGATGTAAAAAGAATTGTTCCTAAAGTTCCGGATAAAGGAATAGGTGAACGGTGGTCCTATTGGTCTCCCTTTAAAGGTCAAAGTCAGATTAAACATCATTTTTCAACCTCAAAAGAAATAATGTGGACAATGTTAACATCAATCGACATGTATAATGTATGGTTCCACGGAATACAGCGCGCACTCCCAGTTATGGATACAGAGCGATATGTTCATCGTTACTCTTTTGATAAATTTATATTAAAACCAGGCGAGTTTTTCAAAATCAGACCCAAAACACTAGCGCCCTACTTTAATTGTAGAATTCTGACATTAGAAAAAGAAAAAGCATTTGGCTTTACTTTTCAAACAACACCACTATACAAAGAATATATCCACTTTACAATGGAAGAGTCTGAAAATGGAGTTTGGGTCACTATTAGTAGAAAAGTATCTGGCTTTTTTTCTTTCCTTGCTGAAGTAAACTGGGAGAAAAAATCAAAATCGCTTATAAAGTTAGAAAAAATAACCCCCGTAACAACAAAAAATGATATTATTGATAGCACAGACTCTACCGAAAATAATAACCTGTTTGGTGGCTTTGCATCAAAACAAGACTACATAAATTATGCAATAAATATGGGCATGCAAGGAAATATGGACTTTATTAATTCCATAAAAGAAAAACCAATTCGAGGAATGGCAAAAGCCGGAGTTGTAAAAGCAAAGAGAACAGGCATTTTACCACCAATGCCTGAAAAATCTTCTGAACCCGATGGAGCAAAAGAAGACTCTGGTATCTCTTCATTATCAAAGGATGATATGATAGCTTATCTTGTGAACAAAGGACTTGATGGTGATATGGATGCTGTTAATAATCATGATGATAAGGTCGTACGCGCAAAAACAAAAGCTATGATGGTAAAAATCAAACGAGGAAAAATAGAAAAACCTCCTATGCCAATTATATCAGAAGCACCTGTAAATCAAAGTAAGGGGGTCAATTCTTTATCCAAAGATGATATGATAGCTTATCTTGTGAACAAAGGACTTGATGGTGATATGGATGCTGTTAATAATCATGATGATAAGGTCGTACGCGCAAAAGCAAAAGCTATGATGGTAAAAATCAAACGAGGAAAAATAGAAAAACCCCCTATGCCAAACCTAGATTCTGAAAAAAATGAAACCTCTGGAAAATCTGACTTAGAATCTGAAGAATCATTAATGGAACGATTGATTGCTAAAGGGATTGAGGGCGATATGGATGAAATTAATAATCTTGATAACAAAGTCCTCAGAGGAAAAATCAAAGCTGCTATAGTTAAAGAAAAAAGATCTAAAAAATAATTCTATGCCCGATGAACCAAAGATGAATATAACAGCAGCTCAAGCTGTTTCAATGATAGTATGCACTATCTTACTGCTGGTTTATGTAACATTAGTAATTTGGTATTTATAATAAATGATGGATTGGCTTACACTAAAATGGCTTATGACTAATCTAGAATGGATTATAGGTATACTTTTGTTTGGATGCTTGATTCTATTTTTCTTCCCAATCCTTTTAGGCTGGCAACTAAAGAAAGATGGTGATAGTTCAGAATGAACAATGGAGATGCTGAACTACATGCTAGGCTTAATTCTAATCTTTGTAATTATTACAGTAGGGCAACAAATAAAATTGCAAAAAGAAGTACGTAAACTGAAACGCCTAAGCAAACATCTAAGATCCGATATAGATAGGCTCAAAAAAATGAATATTAACGATTAATTTAAATTCAATGCATTTTATATACTTTTCTAGACAAAAAAGTTCAATAAATTACAAGCTTAGAATTCCGGGAATTAATTTTAAATGAGTGAAAATACCATCAAAAACGGTGAATCAAGTAGGATATATACACTTTTCTACTCGTTTTTTTTAATCCCATTTATGATCGCTATTTTTGGAGCAACTTTTTTCTTGCTATTCAAATTCATAACATATGAAACAAACGATGCAGCAGAATTATTAAATCAAGTCAAAATTGGATCAGCCTCAAAACGTTGGCAATCTGCATTTGAACTTTCAAAACTTTTAAATAATCCTGATAGAATACCTAATGATGCTTCATTTAAAAATCAAATGGTTTCAGTTTATAAACATTCTATTCATGATGATCCATTAGTCCGTTCATACTTAGCGCTCGCAATGGGTACAACCAGAGATAATTTCTATGACAAAACCATTCTCGAAGGTTTAAATGATACTAGTCTAGAGTCTAGGATAGCTGCAATACAAGCTATGGGGATGATTAAATCTCCAATAGGAACTAAAAAACTTTTATCAATTGCAATTAATTGTAAAAACATCCAAGAAAAATTGGCTGCGACTATTTCTCTTGGTTTAATAGGTGATGAAAAAGCTGTACCAATATTAATTGATCTGCTTGAAGATGAAGAACCAAACATTAGGTGGGATGCTGCAATCGGCCTAGCTAAGATGGGGAATAAATCCGGTGTCTATGTTATAGAAAACCTTCTAGACAGATCTTATCTCAATGAGTTTCCTGAAATTGATGAGCAAGAAAAAACAAAGGCATTAATGGTAGCAATAGAAGTATCATCAATTTTAATGGATAAAAAATTTCAATCAAGATTAGTTTCACTTGCTGAATCCGATAAAAATTTAAAGATTAGGGATGCTGCAATAAAAACTTTACAATCAACATATAATATATCAATATAATTATGGAAGATAACAAAGTAACGGCACCCGCATCAGTTGGAAAATCAACAGGCAATGATAATGATATCAACCGCAGGGGGTTTTTTAGTTGGCTAGCATTAGGGTGGATAGCATTTGTCGGTGTTACTGGTGGGTTTTTTACTGTTATAATTAGGTTTCTATATCCTAATGTCCTTTTCGAACCTCCCCAATCTTTTAAAATTGGTTTTCCCGAAGACTTTAGTCCTAATACAGTTGACATACGATTTAAAAAAGAATTTAATGTGTGGATAGTAAGGGATGAGGAGTCTATTTTTGCTCTATCAACTGTGTGCACCCATCTTGGGTGTACACCAAACTGGCTTTCAACAGAGAGCAAGTTTAAGTGTCCTTGTCATGGGAGTGGCTTTAGAATGACCGGTGTTCACTTTGAAGGTCCAGCTCCTAGACCACTTGAAAGGTACAGTATAACTGTTGCTAACGATGGTCAATTGTTAGTTGATAAAAATAAAATGTATAAATGGGAAAATGGTGTATGGCCAGAAGAATCATCATTAACAGTTTAGCTTAGAATAATGGAAAAAAAGAAAAAATCAATTATTGAAACTCTAGGTGAGTCACAAGTCTGGAAATCAATTATCCGATCAGGAATACCACACACTAGAAGACAACGTATGCATGCAATCCTTGGAAGTGTCTTTTTGCATCTCCATCCTGCCAGATTACCTAAGCATGCTGTCAAACTTGGCTACACTTGGTGTATGGGGGGACTCTCTTTCTTTTTGTTCGTAGTACTTACTATAACTGGTATACTTTTGATGTTTTACTACAGACCAACAGTCGAGTATGCATTTACTGATGTAATGGACTTAACTGAGCAGGTACCTCTTGGAATAATGCGAGAACTTCACAGATGGGGAGCCCATGCAATGGTATTAATCGTATGGTTACACATGTTGCGTGTTTTTATGACAGGATCTTACAAACCACCTCGAGAATTTAACTGGGGCGTAGGCGTCTTACTTATGACTATGACCATGTTTCTTTCTTTCACTGGATATCTGTTACCTTGGGATCAACTGGCAATCTGGGCAGTTACTGTGGGTTCTAACATGGCAAGAGCTCATCCTTTTATTGGTAGTGAGGGCCCTGGTGCATCACTCTTAGCCATAGGTGATATCAATCTAATTCATACCGCTTCTGATGTTCGATTCGCCCTCCTTGGAGGTAGATTTGTTGGAGAAGCAACATTGCTTCGTTTTTATGTTCTTCATTGCATAGCTGTTCCTTTCATAATGATGATATTCATGGCTGTTCATTTTTGGAGAATACGAAAAGACGGCGGTATATCAGGACCATTATAAAAATATATAATTAAAGATGATTGAATTATTTAAAACATCAATTGATTTTCTATCTGCTCCAACAATTAGCTTTTCAATTCTTACAGTGTTATTCCCATTCATTTTTCCTCCAACTGACTGGTTTGATAAAATAAATCGAAAGCTGAAAATATATAAAATTTGGACACACACTGGTAACATTATTGCTCTAATTTTGATCACTTTCTTTTTTGTTGTTGGATATTTTGATCCAAACTTTAATATTACTCTAACCAAAGCAGATAATTTCCCAATTGTTCTAATGGTATATACTATGTGGTATTTTACTTGGCTCGGGATGCATAAAGCTTATATAAATGATGCGAGACTTGAAAAAGGATTAAAGCCAGAAGAATATAATGACCCTGATGATAAAGTTTTAGTATGGCCTGATCTCGTTTATATAGAATTTATTGCGTTAATCCTTTTTACCGTCTTCCTAATTGTATGGTCTATACTGGTCCCAGCTCCACTCGAAGAACCCGCCAACCCCGCTGCAACACCAAATCCATCCAAAGCCCCTTGGTATTTTTTAGGTTTACAAGAGATGTTGGTTTATTTTGATCCTTGGCTTGCTGGTATTATTTTCCCAATGTTCATCATTATCGGTATGTGCGCTATACCATATATAGATGTAAATAAAAATGGAAATGGATATTATTCATTTAAGGAAAGAAGAATAGGTTTTTTTATTTTCATGTATGGTTGGATAGTATTGTGGTTGTACCTCATCATTATTGGAACATTTTTTCGAGGCCCAAACTGGAACTTTTTTGGCCCTTTTGAGTATTGGGACCCTCACAAGCTAGAAGCACTAAATAATGTGAATCTATCTGAATTCTTTTGGGTCAAACTTCTTAGTAAAGGTCTCCCAACAAACCCATTAGTTCGCGAAATTATGGGATTTATTGTAATGCTTGGTTACATGTTTTTTCTGCCATTAATCCTCGCTCAGACTTGGCTAAAAAGTTATTTCGAAGAAATCGGCCCTATTAGATATGCTGCTCTTATGTTGTTTGGATTAACTATGCTAGGTCTACCCATTAAAATGTATTTAAGATGGGCATTCAACCTAAAGTATATTGTCTCTATACCAGAATGGTTCTTTAACATTTAACCGAAAAAAATATGTTTAAAAACGACGAAAGATATTGGGACATTAACCTACTAAACAAATGGTTTGCTATTTCCTCCATAATATTTTTGGCCTGCACGATCTGGATGTTCATCGATGATAATGATGACGAGTTTAAAGACTACCAGAGAGAGTTTAGAAAACTTGAAACTGCTGTAGTTGAAAAAAAACTGGCAGAAGAATTGGAGCAGGTGAAAACCGATCGAAGCCTACTTGAATCACAACTGAGCAAAGCTAAAAATGAGTTCGAAACAAATAAAACTCGGCTAAAAAAACTAGAAGAATCTCTTAAAATTCTAAAAGACCGCTATTACGTAGAAAATAATATGACATACCAAGCCTATAAAGCAGAAGTTGATGTCACTAAGTATCTAATTGAAGCCGAGAATGCTCATGGAGGAAATGAAAAAAAGTTATCCAAACTAAATGAAAAATTTGAAAAAGAGAATGCTATACTTTATGAGTATAAACTTGCCAAACAAAAAACAGAGGTGGAAATTGCAGAAACTGAAAACCAGATTCGAGATATTAAATCAAATGTAAAAAAGAAACAAAATGAGCTAGATGGTTTCCTTAAACAAGTAAATCTAGCAAATAATCGCCTACAAACACTTGATAGAAAAAGAATGTCTTTCCAAAATAAAATTGCTGATTTTATCAGAGATTTACCTATCCTAGATTTTATGGCTCCATACTATAAGGTCAACCAAATCGTTGTTAAAGATGTAAAATATGACGTCAACTTTGCTGCAGTCCCTCAGGTAGACCGTTGTACAAGCTGCCATCTTGGAATTGATAACCCAGACTTCATTGATGCACCCCAACCATATACTGCTCACCCCAACTTAGATCTTTACATCACCTCAGCATCTCCGCATCCTATGGATAATTTTGGTTGCACAAGTTGCCACGCGGGTAGAGGCAGAGGAACGTCTTTTATATCTTCTTCACACACCCCCAATACTCCTCAAGATAAAAAAAGATGGCAAAAAAAATATGATTGGGAGAAAATCCACCATTGGCTACAGCCAATGTACCCAACAAAGTATACCCAAGCAGGTTGCTTCAAATGTCACACAAACACAAGTGACTTAGCTGGAGCAGAGAAATTGAATTTTGGTTTATCTTTGATTAATAATTCCGGTTGTAATGGGTGTCACTACAACGCCAACTGGGAAAGTGTAGGCATGGCTGGACCAGACCTCAGAAGAGTCAATAAAAAGCTTGATAAGAAATGGGTCAAAAATTGGATAAAAAACCCGAGACACTTTAGATATAACACAAGAATGCCTGCAATTTTTGAGCAGGCTAATCAAGAAGACCCTATAGTCTATAAAAGAAACAATGCTGAGATTGTTGCAATAACTGAATATTTATTTAATGATAAAAGCATCTCGACTGATAAGCTTAATAATGAATCATATATTGGAAACTCTGAAAATGGTGAAATTTTATATACAAAACTTGGATGTATGGGGTGCCATATATCAGAAGAAGACCCTATGAATTCGCCAAAAATAAATTCATATCATAATCTAACTAAACTACAGGGCCCGAACTTGATTGGTCTGGGTTCTAAAGTTTCTGCTAAATGGCTTTACGAATGGCTAATGGATCCGCATGAATACATGCCGACTACACGAATGCCAAACCTAAGGCTTAATTCAGAGCAAGCAAAAGATATTACAGCATACCTTCTTGAATCTCAAAATGAAGAATTTGAAACCACTGAGCCACCCAAAGCAGAGCCTGAATATGTAGATATTGTTGCTTTAGACTGGCTAAAAAAAGTCTATCCTGATAAATATGCCAAAGAAAAGCTTGATCAAATGAGTGATGAGGAAAAAATGTTACTAATTGGTGAAAAAAGTATACGGCACTATGGATGTTACGGATGTCATAATATTGATGGATTCGATGACGCCAAACCAATTGGAGTTGAATTAACATATGAAGGATCAAAGCCAGTAAATAAGTTTGACTTCGGTCTCTATCATGATATAGACCATACTGTTCATGATTGGATTGAAAATAAATTAAAATCTCCCAGAATCTATGATAGAGGAAAGGAAAGTGCTCCTCTAGATCTGTTGAGAATGCCTAATTTCCACTACTCTCAAGAGGAGATAGAAGCTGTAACTACAGCGGTATTATCTTTTAATTCTGATAAAATTGGGGAACCACTTTTAGCGCACTTAAAAAAACCAGAAGTTTATAAAGAAGGCCACAGACTAGTAAAAAAATATAACTGCCAAGGGTGTCACTTGATGGAAAATAAGGGTGGTCAATTAGTAAATGTTATGGGCAGTCCAGAATATGCTCCTCCAAATCTTAATACTGAGGGTAAAAAAGCAAACCCTGATTGGCTCTTAAAATTTTTAGAAAATCCTAATACCATACGACCAAATTTGCAAGTAAGAATGCCTAGCTTTCATCAAATAAGTAATGAAGAATGGGACAAGATTATTCAATATTTTCAGTTAATTGATGATAATAAACGATTATATAGATCAGAACATATGGTTGATGAAAGTTCCACAGAGTTCCATGCTGGTGAAAAACTACATGAGTTCGGTGCCTGTAATAATTGCCATTTTTACGGTGAAGAATTTCCTAAACAAGCGGCATCTACATGGGCGCCAAATCTTTCTCTCACAAAAGAGCGTTTAAATCCTGATTGGGTGAAAGAATGGCTTAAAGAGCCTCAAGAAATTATGCCTGGAACAAAAATGCCAGCTGTTTATCTACCTACAGAGGATGTACTTTCTGTTGCGGGTGCTGAAGATACATGGGGCAAAGAGCTAGTTAAACTATCTGGAGATCAAGATGCAATGCTCGATGGCATTCGTGACTATTTATGGAAAATTGAAGGTCCGACTGACATATCTGATTTAGTTAGAGAATATTTTGAAAAAAATGGCTACGACTTTGATTCAAACTCAGATGATGATGACGATGACGACTGGGAAGACGATGACTGGTAGAAACTATCTAAGATGAGCTTTTTAGCAAAGTTTTTATTTCATCTTTTATAATTCTTGCTTCCCACTTGTTACCTTCCCAACTGCCTATTAAATCACGATTGGGACCAATAAGTATAGATCGCAGATTATGCCCAATATTACTATCCTCGATACCCCAAAACTCACAACCAACTTGTTTTGTTAGCATATATATTGAGTTCATATTATTGTAACTAGACCAAACATCCCAATTTTTATATTCGCTCAAAGTAGACCCATAAAAATCATCTAACACATTGGGAGTATCATGAAGATAATCGAAACTTATCATAATGAAATCAACACTCTCTAAATTTTTAGCAAGGTATTCATTTTTAATTACAAGGGCGGGACATAAAGTTGGCATCGGGCATCTTGAAAATAAAAATGAGATAAACCTATATCTTCCATCAGAATCAGATAGTTCAACAATGCTACTGTCAAGATTCAAAAAGGTCACATTGCTAATTGTTTCACCCATTTTTTTAATATCATAATTATCTTGATCTAAAGTCTTTCTGGTAGTTTGTGTTTTCTCAGTTTTTCCCAAATAAATAAAATTTTGAGCGTAAGAAAATGTATCTCCCACTACCAATTCAAATTTAATACTATCACCAATATAGAAATCAGAAATTTCAGATTTTTTAATTACATTAAAAGGCATCACCATGGGCATCATAAAATTCCGTATCGAATCATGATCAACGATAACAATATTATCACCTACATTAATATCTTTTACAACTCCACTAACCGGATATATACTTCTAGATTCTGTGCAACCAAAAAAAACAGCGCAAATAAAAATGATTTTTGATTTCATAGAATTTAATTTTTAAAAAAAAGGCGAAGAGATCCTTCGCCTTTTTTACAAGATTCAAAAACCTATTTTTTTGGCCTAGTGAAAGTGAAATCTTTTTTTGTCTCGCCCTCTCCAATTGTTACCGTCGCGGTAAGTGGTTTCTTTTTAAACTTCTCTTGCCAACATATTACCTCGTATGTCCCTGAAGGAATTTTATCAATACTATAATTCCCATTACTGTCAGTTATCGCAAAATATGGATTATCAGATACCAAGACCCAGCTTTTCATCCAAGGGTGGACATCACACTTAATATAAAATGGATTTGGTTCTGGCTTAGTAAATGAAGCCTTCTTTTCTTTTAAAACCTTAGGCATAGCGAAGTTAAACTCCTTATTTACCTTTGGCATGCTATGGATGTTGTGAAGAGTTGCATCACTGTTTTTGATTAAAAGATCTTGCCCCGCCATCATGCCAAATACATGGGGAATGTAAATACAGCCTTTTTGGTCTAAAATTACAGGCTCTTTTGGAGTCTCTCCTTTGTATGAAACATCTTTCAAGTACACTATGCACTCAGCCAATGATCCATTATCAGACATCTTAAAACTCTCGGAGAAGACAGGTCCGGAGTGAGAAGATCCGCAAACAGGATCCGCATCCATTCTAAGTTTTTTACTCCTTGGTCCTTTACCATCAAACTTGACATGGCCTTTTAAAGAACCAGCCATAGAGTAGGACACTAGAAATATTAATGCTAACAATGCAATTGCCTTTTTATAAAGATTCATATCTTTCCTTCCTATTAAGATAAATTTTTCCCGTAAATTTACCTACTTAGTTAACTACTTTTAAGTATAAAATTTTCCAATTATTAAAACCTCATCAATGGATTTGATTAAATGTACTTATTTATGATCATTTGCTATGTTCTGATGTTTGTTAACCTCCTTAATCTAATATTATCAGGTCTAAGCGGTTATTTTAAATTAGAAATTATAGGAGCAAATCATGTCGAATTTTCTCTATTTTCAATGATCATTTTTATTATAACAGAAACATTGATCATGTATTTTTTTATTACAACAGGAAAATCAATAAAAGAGGAAATTCATAATAGGAATTCTCACAAAAAGTTGTGGGAGAAAGAACGAAAATTGAAAATGAAACTTTTCCCTCAATTAATGCTAACGCTATTTTTATTTTGTGTTATATTTATTTACGGTGGTGTAGCAGATAATAAATTGCCAACAGCATATGTTCATGGATACCTTTTCCCATTGGCAATGATACATCATCTGTGGACACTAAAGATCAAAAATAATTCCTTCCGAGATCAGATTGAACTTATAAGACAATTGGATAAGAAATAGATCTTTAATATGTATTACGCCGCGAAAACTTTAGAAATATTGGGAATATTCATGATTGCAGTTGGTTTTGTAATAAAATTTCCTGGACTAATGGATCCAAAGCTCCTATTTGCAGGCGGGATATTATTTACTTGCGGGTGGATTATTGAAAAATATATTCTAAAATAAAATCAGTTCTTTCTGAATATTGATAATTGATTAAATTCAGCACTGAAATTTTTATAAATCAAATAACTTATTTAATGGCTGTATACAATCATCTAAAAGGAATCCCCGAATTACCTGATTCTCCAAATGTAAAGAAAAGACGACCAAAAATGGTTGCTGTCGTTGATGAAGACAACTGTACTGGGTGTCAGGCTTGTGTCCCATTTTGTCCTGTAGACTGCATTGAGTCTGTTGCAAAAGATAAATACACTTTTCCAGTTATTCCTCCAGTTCAGGTACGATTTAATGAATGTACCGGGTGCCAAGTATGTGCTCGAGTATGCACAAAAATGACATGGGACGCAATTCGTATGTTGAAAACGGATACTTTTGAAGAAAACTATAATCTAAATATTGATTAATCAAAGTTTGAGTAGGGTTTATGTCTGAGAATTCACATCACGAAGAAAATTTTGTACAAAAATATATATTCTCTGTTGATCACAAAGTAATTGGCTTACAGTATGGAATAACATCCTTATTGTTTCTACTTTTTGGCTTTTGCCTAATGCTTGTTATGAGATGGCAATTAGCCTACCCAGAGACCCCAGTGCCTATAGTTGGTAGGTTTCT
>CAYFIF010000008.1:0-28048 GCA_964343085.1 uncultured bacterium
TTTGCAGCATGTAAAACAATCATCGCCATATCAACAACAGCAAGAGCACTAATTGATTCACCGATAAAATCTAAATATCCGGGAGAATCAATAATATTAAATTTTGTTTTTGCCCACTCCAGATGAAGTGGGGTGGCATGGATTGAAATCTGTCTTTCCTTCTCTCCTTCATGATAATCTGAAACAGTCGAGCCCGCTTCTATTGTTCCCATACGATTAATTTCACCGCCAAGTTTTAAAATTGCTTCAGCAATAGATGTTTTACCGCTTGACCCATGCCCCACTATAGCAAAATTTCTTATATCTGATGAGTGGTACTGTGTCATAAATATCCTCCTAAAATCTCATTTAATTTTATATTGTTAAAGATCGAAACTGCTCAATGTAAGCCCTAAGAGCAGGAATCATATATATATCGTCTAAGTTGTATAAAAGAAAACTATTTGCTAAAACTCTCAATCTTTGTTCTAATGGTTTCATTTTATTGATAACAATAACTCTCTTGTCCTTAATCACACAAATACCGCCCTTGAAATTTCCCTTATCCTTAATTATTTTTAAATTAAGTTTCTCAGCTAATTGCTCAAATTCGGCATACAACTTTTTATTATTCATTAAACTAAATTATTCGAACCAATTTCTTCAAGATAATTTACCATATCTTTTACCATTTCCACCTTATCCCTTGGTACAACCAAGGTAACCTCATTAGTATTTATTACAACCAAATCATCTGCTCCAACAACAGCAGTAAAAACATTTTCAGAATGTATAAAATTATTTTCACCACTTAAAACTTTTCCTAATCCACGAATGATATTCCCATTGTTATCTTTCCCTAATATATCATATAACGCATTCCATGACCCTAAATCATTCCACTCAAACTCACAAGAAATAACAAATATATTATTAACTTTTTCTAGAAGTCCATAATCAATTGATTCTGGTTCAATAAATCTCCATATATCTTCAAACTCTTTTCCTTTTTTTATTCTATCGGATATTAATTTCATCGAATCATATAATTCAGGCATATGAATTTTTAATCCGTCTAATAAAACTTTTACTTTCCAGACAAACATCCCAGCATTCCATAAAAAGTCACCGCTACTTATAAACCTTTCCGCTAATTGCCTATGTGGTTTTTCAGCAAATGTTTTTACTTTATATACACCTCTAAAATTTTTTTCTTGAACATCTTCAAATTGAATATAACCATAACCAGTAGATGGAAATGTTGGTTTTACACCAATGGTAACAATAGCATTTTTCTTTCTAGCTAATCTATCAGCCATATCAATAGCCTTCTGAAATTCTAAATGCCCTATTATCAAATGGTCAGCAGGGAAAATACCTATAATTGAATTTGGATTCTTTAAATTTATAATTGTACTAATTAAGGCAATCGCAGGGCCAGTATTTTTTCCTGAAGGTTCTGCAATTATATTAGAAGATCTTACAGATTTAAGATTCTTTATTATTTTTTCTTTAAGATCTGCCCTGGTAATAATATATATATCATCCACACCCTTTAACTTCTTTAAACGATCCACAGTCATTTGGAGCATTGTTTGATCACCAACAATATTTAATAATTGTTTAGGCTTATCTTTACGACTTAGCGGCCAAAATCTTTTCCCGCTACCCCCAGCTAAAATTACACAAATCATTTATTTAATATTTTTTAAAAAACTCCAAATCAGGTAACTCTAAATCCCAATTACCTCGAACTTTAATTGTATCGCCATAATTAAAAAAAAATTCTGCCGATTTGTCAATAGAAATATCCCCATATGAATATCGATAATTTTTATCGCTATCATAAAAAATTGTTAATTTGTAATCTCCCTCAAGAATATGATCAAAGAAAAAAGTTTTATCTGTTTCGAGTTTATCAAAATACTCTGTCGATTTATTTTTTTCCATGCCCTTTATATTTATCATTATGTTTTCTGAAAAATCAGATTTTAATTGACCAACAATCCTTCCGAAGCGTATAGGTTTTGATGTACTAAAATTAATAGATGAGGTTGAGTCTGCAAAAGAGTTTCCATAAATGGGGTTTAAACTGTTTGAATGAATGATTAATATATATTTTTGGTTTTGTGACCAATTTTCCTTTGGTGTTAAAACTAAAGTAAGAGGTGAATCCCATCTTAAGTTTATTGGGACAAGTAATGAATCTTTAAGTAGTTCAACAAGCGCGGTACTTTCTTTTTGATTTATCAGACTTGAAAAATCAATATGCATTGGTAATATAGTATCATTTTGTATGGCCTGCGTATATCCTTTTTCAGGATAATTTATTTTTAGTTTAGTTGAATCCTGTTGAATATTTAAACTTACTAAAACTTGACCTGAATCAAGTAAAATGATTCCACTTTGAACAACGCGCTCTGTTTTTATAATTATTGATTCTAAATCTTCTGTGGTATCATCCAAAGTAATATGCAATAATGAACGATCTAATCTATCTTGAAAAAAATTCACCGGTTTTATTTCAATATCATCATTAAATAATTTTATTGGACTTTTACTGATTATGTCATCAAGATTATTTTTAAAAAAAACTTTAATCCATAATGGGTATAGCCATTCTGCACGCAACATTTTATTTTGACTTGATTTATTCGGAATAATCATATCAACATTGTTTATACTTATTACATCATTACTGATTTCTAAATAGTTTTCCCATGGTAAACCCACTAATGCATGTTTTGAATCGAGTGGCAATCCAATCGATTTTTCGTTTATTGCTGCTATCCTGTAAACTCCGGCGGATAAATAATTTAAATTATAAGTACCCTCATCAGATACATCTATAATATAATCCTCAGGCTCCAGATAATATCTAATGGAATCTTTAGAATTATCAATCTTCCACAACAAGACCGAGCGTGGTTGGTCTCCATAAACCTTACCAGAAATTGAGCCTTTATTTATTTTAGAACCTGTAGAAAATGCGACTTGGGTCCCCTCAGCCAAACTTACACCATGTTCGTCTCTAAGTTTTCTATTTACTGAAATAACATATGTTTCGTTTTTTAATAATTCTCTAGGAAAATCAATTAATATTTTTTCTCCTTTAAAAATTATTTCTGGATCATTTTGAAACTTGGGCAATACAGAAATCGCTTTATATATGGAATTTTTATCAAGATATTCAGAAAAAATCAACTCAACTTTCCCTCCATTAAAGTTTACAGCCCCAGAAACAGGAATTGTTTCAATCAATTCAGGAGGTGTCTGATCTTTAGGACCACCTGGAGGAGCTTTTATGGCAGCGCATGAAATTATTATAAAGTTATAAAAAATAATAATTGTTAATATTTTGAAGTGCATATTTAATTTTTTTTAATCAAAATTTTACAGGGATCTGTTTAAAAAACTTGACTTCCTCAAATCCAATCTTCAATGTAATACACCAGATTTTAACACCTATATTTTTTGCATACTCCAAAGCTTCAGAAAATTTTTTATCTCTTTCCCACATTGGAGTAAAAAATTTTGCATCAGACCTTTGAAAAACAAATAGAATTCCCCCATCCTTTCCTTCCTTTTTTAATTTTGAAAGCAATTTTACATGATTTTTACCACGTAAAGTTATAGCATCGGGAAATTTAGCAATCCCATTATCAACATAGGTTCCTGATTTAACTTCTAAATAAAATTCCGATCCAGACTTGTTTTTTAATAAAAAATCAATACGGTGATTATCTATAGAAATTTCAGGTCGAACAATTTTGTAATCTTTAAAAATATTTAACACACCATTATTTATAGACTCTTTGATAAACTGGTTTGGCAATGTGGAGACTAAAGAAATAAGCTCACCATTATGATTAACTAACACAGATGAATATTTTGTTTTTCGTTTAGAATCATTTTTGGCATGTCGCAAATAAAGCTCTGCACCGGGTATTAGTATTTCTTCAAGCCGGCCTGGATCCGGGAGATGACTTCTGTGCAATTCACCATTCAAATCAACAATCGTAGTAAATCTATTAGGTCTTGAGATCAATCTTGCTTTTATTAATGGCCCATCTATTTTCATAAATTAAAAAAATTATTTCTAAGGTTAAAAAATTTACCTTATTTCTATAGTTCATTTTATTTGTTATTTTTCTAAAAATCCTAATTAAGTTCTGCAAACAAAAATTAATATAAAGCCATGGCTCTGGTTCCACCCTACATTAAAAAATTATCACCATACGTTCCAGGAAAACCAATAGAAGAAGCTAAACGTGAAACAGGTCAAAATAATTTTATAAAACTTGCTTCAAATGAGAATCCATTTGGGCCCTCACCACTGGCACTAAAATCAATTCAAAATTCCATAAATAATTTAAATCGATATCCTGATGCTTCAGGGTTCTACCTAAGAAAAAAATTAGCAAACAAACAGAACATAAAAATTGAAAATGTGGTCTTAGGAGCAGGATCTGAAGGTATTCTTTCAACTATAATGAGAACCTTTTTACTAGAAAAAGACGAAATTATAACCGCAAAAAATTCGTTCATTGGGTTTCAAATTTTAGCAAAGGCATCAGGGAAAAAAACTCATTGGGTAACTATGAAAAATCATAAATATGATTTAGTTAAGATGGCTGAAAAAATAAATTCAAAAACTAAAATTATTTATATTGCAAACCCTGATAACCCAATGGGCACCTACATAACCAAGGAAGAGTTTAACAATTTTTATAGACATGTCCCGGAACGTGTTTTAATTATACTGGATGAAGCATACTATGAATTCGCTCAAAAACTTGATGATTTTCCAGACTCAATGCTTTACAGATATGATAACGTAATAACACTCAGAACATTTTCAAAAGCGTATGGTTTAGCTGGATTAAGATTAGGCTATGGCTTTGCAAGAAAACAACTAATTGAAAACCTGATGAAGGTTAAAGCTCCTTTTGAACCTTCTATAATTTCACAAATAGCAGGAAATGCGGCACTTGATGATAATACTTTTCTAAAAAAAACATTAAAATCGAATGAAAAAGAAATGGATTTTTTAACATCTGAATTGAATAAACTTCAAATTAAAAATATTAGAAGCGCTACAAATTTTTTAACTACCAAATGGACATCCGAAAAACAAGCAAATAAAGTGGCAAATTTTCTCTTTGATAATGGCATCATAATAAGAAAATTAAATTCTTTTGGCTGGAAAGAATATCTTAGGATATCTATCGGTAATCATATCGAAAATAAAAAATTAATCAAGAGCTTAAAAAAGTTTTATGATTGAAACACCGTATACAATAAATGGAATCAATCATTGCGAACTATATGTAGGCAATGCAAAACAGGCTGCTTATTTTTATGAAAATAAAATGGGATTTAAAATAATTGCATATTCTGGGCTAGAAACAGGAAACAGAAATAAGGTTAGTTATCTTTTAAATCAAAACAAAATCAATCTGGTCCTTACTTCGCCCTTAAAAGATGGAACGGAGATAGGATTACATATTCAAAAACATGGTGATGGTATAAAAGACATTGCATTTATAGTAGACGATGCCAATTCTGCCTTCAACCATTCTATAAAAAAAGGTGCAATAGGTGTTAATAAACCAAAACTAATCAAAGATAAAAATGGTTCGGTAGTTATAGCTTCAATAAAAACCTTTGGTGATACGATTCACTCTTTTATAGAAAACAATAATTATAATGGAGTATTCCTTCCAGGGTTCAAAGTATATGAAACCAGCCCCAAAAAAGACTCAGCAGATTTATTAAATATTGATCATATTGTTGGGAATCAACCAGAAGGGGAAATGAAAAAGGTTTGTAAGTTTTATGAAGATATTTTTGGCTGGCACAGGTTTTGGACTGTTGATGATAAAGATATATCAACAAAATATTCTGCCTTGCGATCCATTGTAATGGCCAACAACAATGAAAAAATTAAAATGCCTATCAATGAACCCGCTTTAGGGGAAAAAAAATCACAAATCCAGGAATTTATTGATTATTATGGTTCTGCGGGCGTACAACATATTGCGATGTCTACCAATAATATCATCTCTACAGTAAAAATATTAAGAGCTCGAAGTGTAAAATTTCTTGAAACTCCAAAATCATATTATAAAAAAATAAAAAACAGAGTTGGCGAAATTGATGAAGATATAAATATTTTAGAAAAATTGGGTATTTTAGTTGATTCAGATGATGATGGTTACATGCTCCAAATTTTTACTAAACCTTTGCAAGACAGACCAACACTTTTCTTTGAAATAATTCAAAGAAAAGGATCAAAAAGCTTTGGTAAAGGTAATTTTAAAGCATTATTTGAATCGATTGAGAGCGAGCAGAAAAAAAGAGGAAATCTTTAGATGAAATTTGTTACTTATTCTTTGGGTGAAGGCACCAACTACAGGTTTGGGTTTAAAAAAGATGATTATATTATAGACACTATTCGTGCGTCTATTTGGGCTAATGAAAATCTAGGAGATTTTAGTTACCTTGAAATTCCATCCACACTTAAAAAATCTCTTGAAAACTGGGATGAAAATTTTAAAAAACTCCAAAAGTTAGACTCAATCCTTCCAGAATATAATATTGAGTCCCACAGTGGCGGTGAGAAACCTATTGCAATTTTAGAAAAAGAAGTTAACCTTTTACCACCTGTGCCTAATCCTCAATCATTCAGAGATTTTTATGCATTTGAAAAACACGTTCGTGCAGCTAGAAAATTACGCGGGCTCGATATGAATCCTGATTGGTATAAAATCCCAATTTTTTATTTTTCAAACCCTGCTTCCCTTTATGGGCATGGTGCAAATATCCCATACCCAATTGGAACGAATGAACTAGACTTCGAGCTTGAATTTGCGATAATAATTGCAAATGGAGGATCAGATATTTCAGAAAAAGAAGCTCAAAATTTTATAGCAGGTTTTACAATATGCAATGATTGGTCAGCAAGAGATATTCAACGCGAAGAAATGGGGTTAAATCTCGGGCCAGCAAAGGGTAAAGATTTTGCAACTAGTTTTGGTCCATATTTAGTAACACCAGATGAATTATCAGATTCATATAATAGCGATACAAAATTAAAACTCAGAATGAGGTGTTATGTAAATAATAAAAAAATATCCGATGGAAACACCAACGACCTGTACCATCCTTTCACAAAAATGATAGAAAGAGCTTCTAAAAATGCAAAGCTTATATCAGGCGATTACCTTGGCTCTGGAACAGTCGGGACAGGATGTATTTTGGAACTTCGTCCTGAAAACACAGGAGGATGGCTTAAAAAAGGCGATATTGTTAGAATGGAAATTGAAAAATTGGGAATTTTAGAAAACACAATAGTCTAAATTAGAAAATGCCGTTTTATCAAACACAAGGGGAAAAACCAAATAAAAGACATACTCAATTTAGAGATAATCAGGGAAACTTATACTGGGAGGAACATATAAGTAGAAATGGGTTTAGTAGCGTGTATTCTAATTTATATCATTTAAATCCTCCTACTGCTATCAGAAAAATTAGCTCATTCAAAAAATTTGAATTTGTAAATCCTGACACCCCTTATCAGCACCATCTTATAAACACATCTGGATTACAATCAAAAGGGACAATGGTTTCTTCTAGGATTCCATTATTCTTTAATTCAGATATAGCCATATATAAGGCTCATGTAAATAAATCAATGAGTACACTTTACAAAAATGGACACGCAGATGAAATACTTTTTATTCACAAGGGGAATGGAATAATAAAAACAAATTTTGGGAATATGAATTTTATACCAGGTGACTATATTATCATCCCGCGTGGTGTCATATGGCAACTAGAAATAAAAAAAAACATAGAAGCTCTAGTTATAGAATCTAAAGGGCAAATCCAAACCCCTGAAAAATATAGAAATAAATTTGGCCAATTACTGGAGCATTCCCCTTTCTGTGAAAGAGACATAAAAACACCAAATCTATCTAAACCAAATAATGAAGAAAATATTACTGTAGAAGTAAAACTTCGATCCGGTATTCAAAAATATATCTACAAACACCACCCTTTTGATTTAATTGGTTGGGACGGATATTACTTCCCGTGGATATTTAATATTAATGATTTTATGCCAATAACCGGCAAAATACACCAACCTCCTCCAGTTCACCAAACTTTTGAAAGTGAAGGTTTTGTAATTTGTTCCTTTGTACCTCGATTATTCGACTACCATAAATTTGCGATACCTGCACCATACGCACACAGTAATCTGGATTCAGATGAAATTATTTACTATGTAGAAGGAGAATTCATGAGCAGAAAAAATATTTCGGAAGGGTCAATAACCTACCACCCATGTGGTATACCGCATGGACCACAACCGGGGAAAATTGAAAAATCAATCGGCGTAATAGAAACAAATGAACTAGCTGTAATGATTGATACTTTTAAACCAATACAAATAACCAAAGAAGCATTAAGTATTGTTGATCCCAACTATTCAAAATCATGGTTAAAAAATGATAATTAAACCTCAAGAACAATCAGTCAAAGAAATCCATAAACTCATGATTGGATCTATAGTCCCAAGGCCTATTGCACTAGTATCAACAATATCAAAAGATAATATTTTTAATCTTGCCCCATTCTCATATTTCAATGGTGTTTGCTCTAATCCACCTACAATTGTTTTTGCACCAGGTAGGCGAGCCTGGGATGGTGGGAAAAAAGATACACTAATCAATATAGAGTATAATAAAGAATTTGTTGTCAACTTAGTATCTGAAGACTTTGCAGATAAAATGGTAACCTGCTCAACCGATTTTTCACCAGATATTGATGAATTTTCTATTTCTAAACTAACACCTAAACCATCAACAATAATAAGCGCCCCACGTGTTCTAGAATCAAAGATAAGCCTAGAGTGTAAACTTAATCAAGTAGTTGAAATTGGAAATGGTGAGGTAGGAAGTGGATTTTTAGTTATAGGAACAATTCTACTTTTTCACATTGATGACAAAATATTTGAAAATGGTAAAATAAATTTAGATAAACTTTCACCTATTGGCAGATTAGCTGGTAATTGGTATTCTAAACAATTAGATAGATTTGAAATAGAAAGAAAGATAAAGCCAGAAAAATAATTTATTTTTTTATAAAATAATTAATGAATTCAAGTATAGAAAAAAAAATTTATCTAGCAAGATCTATTGGAAATGTGGAGCCAATAGAATACATGGTGCCCTATCCAAATACAATTGCTCTTTTGGAAGGGCAAAACATTAAGTATTCAAAACAATTATTATATGAAAAACCTGAAATAACAAATATTGATTTTTTTAACCTAGTACAGCAAACAGCGAATTGGCTTGAAAGCATTAATATCCATCCAAAGGAAGAAGTTGCGCTTCCGGATTTAGGCTCACCCCAAAGTGAAATACTTTTATATGGAATATGGCATCTAGGGGCAGTAGCTATTTTATCAAAATCAAAAAAGATAGATAAAAAAATATTTACCCGTTTACATATTATTGAACCTGATATTGATCTATTTGATATAATTCATCCTTTCCCTAAAAAATTCATCCCAAGATATAAAGCATTGTTAGATGATGAAGCACTAATTAATTATACAGATAATAGTAACATTAGGCTTTCCCATTACAATCTTCTTGTTAATACAAATGGCCTGAAAAAATTATTAAAAATAAATCGAGGAGTTCGAATTGCATGCGATCTAGAGCCACTAGACTCATCATGGACTGTTTTTAAAGTGCTATTACCACTTTACTGCGGTGCAATTTATTCAGACTCAAATCCTGATATTACAATTTCATCCAAAGATACTACCGCAACCTATTTTTTAAGAAAAGATATTGACAAATATGGTAACCTAAAAAATAACCACATAGGAATTTGTTTAGAAAACACCGCAGTATTATGCTTAGGAAATGAACCTATTCATCTCACAGAAATAGAAAAAGAAAATGGTTTTTTAAAGCTTAATGGGCACTCAGTTATGATGGGCTACACGGATAATTTAATTAATGAAAGAGCTTTTAAAAAAAACGGCTTATGGGTTAAGCTAAATAATATTAACCATTAATATCTTTCAAAACTTCCTTGGCATGGTCTTTTGGCTTCACCTTAGCATAGGCCTTTTCGATCAAACCATTTTCATCAATTAGATATGAAACCCTAAGAATTCCTTCATACTCTCTCCCATACATTTTTTTTATACCTATAGCTTCAAATAAATTAATTACTTCTTTATCTGGGTCTGATAAAATTGAAAATGGAAAATTTTGCTTATCACAAAAACTTTTTTGACTTTTTACAGAATCTGCACTAATACCTAAAATTGAGGTGTTTCTCTTTTTAAAATTATTAAACTCATCCCGGAGTTGTTGACCTTCAATAGTTCATCCAGGAGTGCTTGATTTAGGATAAAACCAGATTAATAATTTTTGCCCAACAAAATCATTCAGGCGAATTAGATTTTCATCTTGATCTTTTAATGCAAAATCTGGTGCTTTAGATCCCTCAGCTAACATTTTTACCCCTTTTTTTAAACACAATCGAATTCCATTTGATTCTAGAGTCACCTGAATTTAACATTTTGAAAACTGCCTTAATACCTTTCTTTTGCCCTCGCCATACTAGTTTTTTCTTAGCTGTTTTATAACTTACCCACCTATATTTTATATGCTCATCAGATAATATTACACTTTCACTATTAACCTCAATACCAAAAACAGGAACCAAATTAATTCTATCTTTATGATTTTCATAAAAGCTACTTAAATGGTCTGCTACAAACATATTTATTGGTTCTAAATCGGTTTCTTCTTTTAATTCTCTTTTGGCTGTTTCCCACGGTTTTTCTTTTTTTTCAATTTTTCCCGCGACGCCTTGCCATAGATGCTCATATATCTTATTCTTTGCTCTCTTTAATATTAAAAACTTGATGTTATTATTTTTTTTTATAAAAACATAAGCATCAACCACACGGACAACTATTTTCGTCATTCGGAATTATCTATATTACTATATTTTGATAACCACGCTTCTGACCAATCATTAAAATCTCCTGCTTCTATTTTTAACCGCATAGTAGACATAAGATCTAGATAAAAGGATAGATTCAGTGTTGTTGCTATTCTTAGCCCTAGAATTTCATTTATTTTAAATAAATGCCTTAAATAAGCCTTAGAAAATTTTCTGCCCCACTCATGACTACTATAATTATCAATTTCAGTGTGATCATTTTCATATTTTTTATTTCTAATATTTAAGATTTTGTCTTTTGTAAAAATTTGGCCATTTCTACCATTCCTTGTGGGAATAACACAGTCAAACATATCAATTCCTCTTCTTACAGCACTAATAAGATCGGACGGTTTACCAACTCCCATAAGATATCTAGGTTGTTCTTCGGGTAACAAATTATCACAATATTCAATCGTATCCATCATCGCATTTTTATCTTCACCTACTGCCAACCCCCCAATTGCTATACCACATTTGGCGAAAGGTAATAATTCATTAATACTTCTAAATCTTAATTCATGATTAACTGAGCCTTGAACAATAGGAAAAATATTTTGTTTGTGATCGTATTGTTGTTTATTGTTTTTAAGAAAATCTGAACACCTCTTCATCCAAGATGTGGTTCTATTCACAGCATCTAATAAGATCGAATAATCAGAGTCTCCTGGTGGACAATGATCAAAAGCCATAATTATATCAGCACCTAAGCATTGTTGAATCTTTATAGAAATTTCAGGAGTAAGCATATGCTTACTCCCATCTAAGTGAGATTGAAACTCAACCCCGTGATCACTAATTTTATTGAGTTTTGAAAGTGAAAAAACTTGAAATCCCCCCGAATCTGTAAGAATAGGTTTTTCCCAACTTATAAATTTATGTAATCCACCAGCATAATTTATTATTTCTGTTCCAGGCCTTAAATATAGGTGGTAGGTATTACCTAAAATTATTTCTGTATTCAACTTTATCAACTCTTTGGGGTCAAGTGTTTTGACCGCTCCTAAAGTGCCAATGGGCATAAAAACCGGAGTATTTATTTTACCATGATCTGTATTAATAACGCCCGATCTCGCAGAACAATCCTTATCTTTTTTAGATATTGTAAACTTCATGTAAACTAAAAATAAGCGATGATGATTTATTTCTTATTAAAAATAATTTGGAAAACATCCTTTACATCCTTTACAGGATGTAAAACAATATCAACTCCTTCAATTTTTTTATTTAAATTTGATTTTGGAAAAAGGACCTCCTTAAATCCAAGCTTAGATGACTCTAATATTCTTTGATATAAATTATTTATTGATCGCACTTCCCCACCAAGGCCCACCTCTCCTAAAATAACAAGGCTACTTCTTATAATTTTATCTAGACTACTCGATACGATTGCACATAGTATTGATAAATCAGTGGCGGGGTCATCAATTTTTAAGCCTCCTACTAAATTAATAAATACATCCTTATTCCCCATTGATAGGCCCATACGTTTTTCTAAAACAGCCAATATTATATTTATTCTTTTGTAATCAAATCCATTAGTGTTTCTGTGTGGTATATTTAAAGTTGACTTGGAAACCAATGCCTGGACCTCAACTAAGATTGGTCTTGTTCCTTCCAAAGATGGATAAATACATGTTCCAGTAATATCTATATTCCGTTCTTCTAAAAACATTTCTGATGGGTTTTTTACTTCTATCATTCCTTTTTCACCCATCGAAAAAATTCCGACTTCATAGGTAGCACCAAATCTGTTTTTTATTGAACGTAATATCCTATGATCATAACGGTTTTCACCTTCTAGATAAAGAACTGTATCAACCATATGTTCCAACATCTTCGGTCCCGCTATATTACCCTCTTTTGTAATATGCCCAATAATAAAAATAGTAATGTTATTTTGTTTACATACCTCTAATAATTTTTGTCCACAATCTCGAATCTGGCTAGGTGAACCTGGCAAAGAATCAAGTTCTAAATTCATTATTGTCTGGATGGAATCAACAATAACTAATTTTGGTTTTAAGGTGTCAATTTGATTAATAATACTATCGAGATGGTTTTCTCCAGATATATGTAGATTAGCAGATTTTATTCCTATACGAATCGCTCGAAGCGCAACTTGTTGGTCGCTCTCTTCAGCAGATACATATAAACATATCTGTTTTATACCAGAACAAATATGAAGCGCTAGAGTTGACTTTCCAACGCCAGGACTACCACCTAATAATATGAAAGAGCCTTGTAGTAATCCGCCACCTAAGACTCGATCAGCTTCTTGAATATTTGTAGATATACGTTTATCCTTTTCAACATCTAGTAACTCTTTTAACAACTTAGAGGGGGTTTGCCTCGTTCTAAAATCAGTACTTTTTGTTTGTACTTTAAATGATGACAAAGTATCCCATTCACTACAGCTAGGGCACTGACCAAACCATTTAGAAAAATCATCTCCACATGAGGAACATAAGTAAGCTGTCTTAGATTTTACTTTTTTCATCAATATAAAAAAGGGTAATTATCTGATTAAAAATTAAACTCTAATATTTACCAATCAGGTCCTAAAGAAAAATACCATTGAGGCTTTGAATATCCATTAGGGTTTTTATCCCACGCAGCTTCGATTCGTAATAGAAAGTAGCCAAGATTAATTTTGGTCCCTAAGCCTAATGTTGCGACCCAAGGACTATATTTTGTTTGCGGTTGCCCGTATCCTATTGGCCATGTTTTTTGTGAATACTTTCCATCATCATAAGCAGCTCCGATATCCATAAAAGCATGTCCTCGAATGTTCCCAAAAATCACTTTCAATGGGAATCCTAAAGCCAAATAATTAATAAAAGGAAATCGTATTTCAATATTTGTTAGTATAGTATTAGATCCAAATCTTTCCGCAAATCTAGCTCCACGTATTGGAAAAGCATATTCAGTAAAATATATATCCTGAATTAAGGAAGTGTTTGAAGTATCAAGAATTACATTTCTATATTGGCCAGAATCTAATTTCCCATTTGTTTCACCCCCTCCTGCAAGCAAATAGGGAATACCACCCATAAAAAACTTTTGTCTATTAGGTCCTAAACTTTTTCCAAAAAATGTTCTTACAGCAAATGTATAATCACGACCAAAACGCCAGTATTTTCTAGCATCTATTTTTATTGTTTGGAATAATAAAGAGTCAGTGCCATAGCCAGGGCTAAAAGTCAGAGATGTATTCTGCCTAAATCCATCTATCGGACCAGTGAATCCAAAAACTGAGTTATCATAAACCCAACTTACAGATGGTAGAATCGTTGAAAATTGTTCGCTCTGTCGTTCTTCATAACGAATTTCGTTATAATTATACCCAGTCAAATATGGCTGTAATATTGAATAACTAATGTTATGCCAAGAAATTCCTAGATCAATACGATTATATTTATTAAATGGATTGGAAATAAAAAACTGAATCCCATAATGACGAAGTCTTGCGGTAGTATATAGAGTTGTGTAGGGATCATAACCGATGTTAAAAAAATCAGCATTTTGAAAAGCAGTAAAATAATAATCTTGTCTGTTTTTCAGGTAAGCATATTGTAAAAAATAATCGCTATTCTCAAGCGTTAGAACCATTTCCGTACCAAATGCTATTTGATGGTCACCCAATATATCGCTAAAAGAAAAATAAGTCATCCCAGTTGTACCAAAAACATTGCTAATCTGCAAATTTCCGCTAACTAGATCAAGTGTAAATCTAGTTTTATAGGACTGGGGAATATATTCTCCATCCTTTTTTAAACTATCAATGCTAATCACCTTAAGCGGCTCTTTTTCTTTCATGTCAGAGTTGTAATTTTCGTATCCTTGAGCAAAAATCCATTTTGAATAGTTTTTACCACCTGATTCCGAAAAATCTTTGTACTTTAACTGATTTCTTAAATCAACTATTGACTCATCATCATTATTTCTATTTTTTATATACTGAGTTGCCTCAATAGTTTTTTGAGGTTTATTCAAAGGATTAACCATACTATATAAATCCCATCCAGTGCCTACATACCCAGCAAAAATAATTTGCTGATCGTCTTTAGAAACCGTAGGTTGTTGTAAACCAGTTAGTACGTTGGTGATTGCATAGGGAGAAACATCGGTGGATTCATTAACCGGGATATCAATTAATGATTTTTTGAATAAATTCCACACTCCATTATAATCTGCAGTATATAAAATAAAATCACCAGTGTTCATCCAAACTGGGTGGGATTCATTATATTCTGTTTCGGTTACTCTAGAAATAACTTTTAATTCTTTATCGATTATGTACAAATCAGATTGGCTATAGTCATGATCTACCATTTTACCTTCAAACAAACCACTAATATTTTCTCCTCGATCTGATACAAATATAATTTTTTCTCCGTCCGGACTCCAAGATGGATAGGAATCAGAAAAAACATCATTAGTTAATTGGTAAAAATTCTTTTCATCAATACTATAAATATAAATATCACTAGCTCTACCTTTATTACCAATAAAAGCTATCTCATCGCCAAGTGGACTCCAAGCAGCTGAAAAAACACCATCTAAGCTATTAATTTCCATAGTTTTTGATTTTTTTGTGTCTACATCAATAATATGTAAAACATCTGTTTTCCCTGCCTTTGCAGCAAAAACAACGGAACGATTATCTGGGGACCATGAGATACCTGGCTGCAACCATTTTAATTCTTCAAAGTTAACAGAGCGGCTCCCGCTAACCAGAGTTTTTATTTTTTCCCCGCTCATAGCATCAAATAAAACTATATCAAAATATCCCGATTGATCCGTTAGCGCAGCTACCATGCTACCATCAGGAGAAAGAGCTGGGCTCACATGATAAAAGTTTTTTGATTTTTTATGATCGGTTAATTGTTCAGAGATTTCTTCGATCGGATCTCTATTGTCTATGTCTGGCCAATAACTCTTTTTCAAGTATTTGTGCCACTTATTGGTAAGCTCTTTAAAATTCATCCCCAGTGCTCTTTCATAGCCTTTTTCTGCATTTTGGGTTCTTTTCATAGATCTAAAAACATCACCAATTTTTTCTCTACCATATTTATCAGTTATAAATTTCCAAAGCGACTGTCCGCCCTTATACGCCATAAAATAATTTAATTCATTCACTGTTGGCATTCTCTCGTGAACGGCGATATCTCTGAGAACCATATCAGATTTTGTATCCCAATTTAAACTTAAAAATTCAGCTAGCCCTTCATTACACCAAATCGGAACACGGATTTTTACTCTGCTGGAAATAAGATTCTGCATGTTTCCTCCATATACCATATCATTTACCATTGCATGAACAAGTTCATGGTGTATTACATGACGAAACTGCTCATAATTACCCTCAAAAGGAAAAACAACTCGATTCTTAAATAATTCAGTTACTCCCCCAACACCTTCCGACATATAAGGCCTGACGATGTTTGTTTGCTGAAACTCATTGTGAGAATTATAGACCATGATTGACACTCTTTTTCTGAGCTCCCACCTCAGATGTAATGATATTTGCTCATAAGCCTGCTCAGCTACCTCAGCTGTAAAGTTTGCCAGCTCTTGTTCATCTCCATAGAAATAGATATCAAAATGTGGAGTCTGAATAAAGGACCAGTCAAAATCTCTGTACTGCACCTTATTCTGACCAAATGATTGACCAGTAGCCAGAGTAAAACAAAAGGCTGATATTATTATAAAAACTTTCATATTAATAACTGAATATACACTCCACACCTTACAAGGGTTCCATAACATAATAAAAATTATTGACTCTTGTCAATCTATCTCCAATTATAAAATAAATGAATTCGGTCTATACTTGACCAAAAAAAAACACTCAAGTAAGTTATGGTGGTCATGAAAACACCAGTCTATTTCATTTCTGATGTCCACCTAATGCTTAATAACACATCATCAGAGCAAAAAAGGCGAAAAAACCTTTTCCGCTTGATGGATAAAGTTAAGTCTTCAGGTGGGTCCCTATTTTTTGTAGGAGATCTTTTTGATTTTTACTTTGAATACCCGGATTTGATTCCTAAAGCATTCGCAGACTTTTACACAAAAGCCCTAGACCTAAAAAATCATGGTGTCGAACTACATTTTTCTGTTGGGAATCACGATTATTGGGTTAAAGAATTTATAACTAATGTTATTATGGATAATGTTTACTTTGGAGATACAACATTTTCTCTAGAAAATAAACAGTTTTATGTGACACATGGCGATGGTTTACTTAGCTGGGATCACGGATACAGGTTTTTAAAAAAAATTGTGCGGAGTCGTTTTTTTATTTGGGCTTTTCAATGGCTCCATCCAACAATAAGTTATCGCATCGCTCGATGGATCTCTAGAAGCGGTTATGAGGAAAATTTGGATGAAGAAATAAAAGAAAATATCAGGTGCGAAATAAAACAAAAAGCAAAAGAACATATAGATAATGGTTATGACTACATGATCTGTGGACACTACCACCTTGGAGAAATAATAAAGATTAATAATGGAAAACTTGCTATTATGGGAGACTGGTTTTTTAAACCAACATATGCTTATTTTGATGGGAATGATTTAAAAATGCATGCTTGGAATGAAGATGAATAAAACAGTTCTCATTAAGATTTTGATTGTTTTATTAATACCTGGTTGTCTTGGAATATTTGGGAAGAAGAATATCATTGATCCCGATGACCCTAATTTTATGAATAATATACAAAAATTAAAAAGCACATTTAGGTCAGGAAATGTGCAAGCTCTTTTTGAACTAATTACAATCTACGAAGATGATACCCAACCTACTAAAGCTCGAGTTATAGCAGGTAAAGCGCTAGCAGAATCACAACACCCAACCGCACTAAAGTCTATTTCTAAAATGGTAGAATCTACTAGCGCGGTTGACTATACATTTATGAATGAATCAATAAAAATGTTAGGGCTGTTTGAAGAAAACCCTAAAGCAGCAATCGCTATGGTCAAGGCGATGCATAAGCTTGAGGATCGCACAAATGAGATTCATGTAACCTTAGTTAAAAACTTAAACAGAGTCCGAGCAAAAGACCAAGTCTTGGCACTACTAGATTTATACGAAGTTGCTAAGTCTAACATGTCACGTACGGAGAGATTACTAGCAGAGACGCTAGGAGCATTAGATGATAATCGTGTAATCCCTATACTTGCTACCATTGCAAAAGATCCTAATGTTGATGTAGGCATAAGAAATATGGCGGTTGAAATTTTAGGGAAAAAAAATCCTGATGATGCTGCTATTGCTTTTGCGGAACTTCTTGGAGATCCAAATACTAATATGGAAGTTCGAGAGTTTGCGATTAATACTATGAAAGGCGTTCAAGAAGAAAACCTGATTTTAGCATTATTAAATACATACAATATGGGCAAATCACAATATTATAGTCTTTTAAATACAATGCTAGGGGCATTGGGAGAGTTTAATGAGCCAGAAGTAAAAAAAGCTGTTTTAGAGATAGCTTCAAGTGGCGATTATCCAACTGATATAAGGAAAAAAGCTATCGATAACCTAGGAACATATAGAGACCCTTCTGTGATAGATAAGGTTCTTCCTATACTTGAAAATAAAAACAACTACATATATTACGATAACATAATTGATATGATTTATACACTTGGGCAAGAACAAGTGTATGCTGAAACAGTAAGAAGAATGGCATTTTCTGCCCACTATGGAGATAGAATTATTGAATAATTTCCACAAAATAATTTTTTTTATATTTTTCATTTCTTTTATAAATGCTAAAGAAAAATACTCTATTTTTATTTCTGTTAGTGATTTAAATCAGGATCCAATAAAAAATGCTAAGGTCAAGCTCTTAGATAAAAATGGTAAAAAAGTAGATAACACAAAATCAAATAAATCTGGAAAAGCATTATTTAAAAAAATACAACCCGGAAGCTATACCTTAATCGCTGAACATAAAAAATTAGGGGTTTCAGAAATAAAGATAGACATTTTGGATCAGGATAAAACAGTAGAGTTCTCTATACCTTCAAATGAAAAATTGTCAAACACAGATGAAGACAAATCAATAAGTAATTTAGATAATGAAATTATTCCAGAAGGGCTTTTTGTTGTATCAGGAAAGGTAGTTGACAAAGAAGGTAATGGAATTAAAAAAGCCGATATTAGACTGAAAAATGATGACGGTGAAAAAGTTGCAGATACAAAATCAAAGAAAAATGGAGCCTTTGAACTAAAAAAAGTTTCCTCAGGATATTATGTGATTCAGGCTAGCAAAAAAAAGATTGGAGATGGTTTTGTGAGAGTTAAAGTTTGGGGGAATGACATAGAAACACAAATAACAATTCCTTCAGATATGCCTCCTAAATTAGAACAAAATTCCTTAAGCGAGTCAAACATACTAGGAACCATCAATAAAAAAGGACAAACTACAGTTACAGATTCTCTCCCCCAACAACGCGATCCAAAACCAAAACCAAAACTCGAGTTTGACAATCTATTTTTCCAGTATGAATCTAATCTTAAGGCACTCCAATCAGAAATTGACTCATTAAAAACTGTAGTTATGGCATATGATCAGCAACAGAAAATGCCGAGTCTTACAAGAGAGATTTTGGACGCAATTAATTTGCCTAATTTTCATCATAGAATCGAACTCCAGAATGGTACCGTGGTTCTAGGTAATATTGAAGAGGAATCAGACTCTAGTCTAACTCTATCAACTCAGATTGGAAGATTGGTTTTAGAAAAACAGATGGTTGTGCGAATGGATGAACACAAACTACCTGCACCAAATGTTACTTTTCTAGGTGAACCTTTTGTGGATTATTATCCCGATCGACAACAATTTTCAGGACGAATAAAAAACGTTGGTGAAAAAAGAGCTGATTTTGTTCGAGTTGTTGGAAATTTATTTGATCAGACAACTTCTGTAGTAGGTCTAGATTCTATTTTCATTAAAGGAACCCGAGTTGTTTACAATTCAAGTGTGATTACAGACACTGCTCTCGAACCTGGCCAAACAGCAACTTATAAACTTATTATTCCTATTAAAAAAGGTGGAAATGCCCAATACCATACGATGGAAATACACTGGGAAGAAATACAATAATTTTTTTCAAAAAAGCTTTGATACAACCTGTATTAAAAAATTTATATCAAATTTTTTTAAAATATAATTTCATATACTTTAGTTTTGTTTCAGTACTAATATCCAAAAATACTAACAGAGCTGTTGTCGATTTTCCTAATATCCCTGGATATAAAACACTTGCGTGCGACCTTCACATCCACACAGTTTTTTCCGATGGAAGTGTCTGGCCAGATATTAGAATACAAGAAGCACTAAAAGATCAGCTAGATGTTATTGCTATGACTGAACATTTAGAGATTCAAAATTGGAAAGCAGATATTCCGCACCCCGATCGAAACCGCTCATTTAATCTAGCAACTGAATACGCACAAAATTCTGGTCTTGTTGTTTTAAATGGATCAGAGATAACTCGAGAAATGCCTCCTGGTCACGCTAATGCTATTTTTTTAAAAGACGCAAATAAACTTCTGCTCAAAAATCCTCTGGATGTATATAAAGAAGCAAAAAACCAAGGAGCATTTATTTTTTGGAATCATCCGCATTGGATTGCTCAGTCACCTGATGCAAATATACCCTTAGATCCAATGCACATAAAACTCATAAAAAATGGTTTAATAAATGGTATAGAGGTGGTAAACGATACAACATTTTCTGAAGAAGCGCTACAGCTCGCGCTTGATTATGATTTAACAATAATTGGAACATCAGATATTCATGGAATTATTGATTGGCAATATCGTACTGATCAAGGTGGACACAGACCCGTAACTCTTGTTTTTTCTACTGAAAAAACAAAAAAATCTATAAAAAAAGCATTGTTTTCAGGAAGAACTGCGGTATGGTTCAAAGATAACTTAATTGGTAAATACGAAAGACTATTACCTCTTCTGCAGGCATCATTAGGGATTGAGAAAGCAGAATACATCAAAAATTCATCAGTCGTGAACCTAAAAATAAAAAATAAATCCAGTGTTCCATTTATTATGCGCAACGTTGGTGATTTTAATTTTTATTCGGACACTAATATTTTCACTGTAGAGGCAAACAGCTTTAAAATCATTGATGTTAAAACAAAAAGAAAACTAAGAAAATTTGATTTACAGTTTGAGGTTATCAATGCAATTACAGCACCAGATACTCACCCCGTTATTAAAATCAGTGTCAGTCCAAAATGGTAAAAATTTAATCTTCATACAAGCTACCTAATACGAGTCTTGGATCAGGGAAGGTTTTAAGAGCTATCTCTTTATCTTTATCAGACACAACACCCGGCAGATCGCACTCTAAAGGCTCAACAAGGCTCAATTGAAAGTGGACATGCGGTGGCCAGCCTCCATTCTCAACCTCTGAGCCAATAAATGCTATATTATCTCCCAATGCAATACTCTGTCCTACTTTTTTATTTTCCACTGATCTATGATCTAAATGTCCATAAAGAGCAAATAAATCAATATTTTTGATTCTATGTTTTGTTATCAATGTAAAACCGTAGTCTAAAATTCCATTATTATTACAAAATAAAAATATTTCACCATCATAGAAAGAGTATATAGGTGTACCTACTGGTGCTCCTATATCAATACCCATATGAATATCTCGAGCAGCCTTCTCATAATGGTCACCAAGATACATTCCCGGTCTTTTTTCATTATACTTTCCTATTGAGTATTCATATTTACTTTGTTCTAAATGATTATTTTTCGATAAATCCAAAACATGAACATTATCAGGGAGTTTCATTATTTTTCCAAAATTAACCCCTGAAATATTTGGCATAACTGGAATACTTTTTTGCCTTTGGAAAAACAGATTTGAACTATTCATCAGATTCGGCCTTATTTTTATTATTTGGGACAGGATCATATCCATCAGTTCCCCACGGATTACATCGACTTATCCTTTTAATAGATAACCAAAAACCATAAACCATACCCCACTCTTGAAATGCCTCAATAGAATATTGCGAACATGTGGGAAGATGGCGACAGTTTGGACCGAAAAATGGCGAAAGTGATATTTGATAAAAACGGATTAATAAGATTAATGGTTTATTTAAAATGTTTTTCAAGTTTTTGTTTCCATTGTAATATCCATAAATTAAGGTATATCAATTAACTTATTTATATTTAGCGGGAAAATTAAATTACTACTCAATTCTTAATTATATTATTTGAGGAACCTATCAGTTGAATTACCGATTATTTTATCTATTTTTATTTTTAACAATGTCTCTTGCACAGTGGCAAGGAAGAGGCCAAAAAATGCCAGCAATCGGAGTCCTTAAGGGATCAGTTTCAGATTCAACTTCTGGAGAATTTATTGAGTATGCATCAGCAACACTTATAAATCTAAGATCAAATGAAATTATTACCGGAGCATTAACAAACAACCAAGGGAATTTTCATATTAAAGAAATCCCCCTCGGACAATATAAACTGTTAGTTGAGTTTATAGGATATAAAACAAAGGAGATCACGCCAATAAATATTTTCCCTGGTCAATCAGGTGGTATTGAACAAGATCTGGGTAATCTAAAACTATCAATTTCCTCAATCAATCTTTCTCAAGTTGAGGTGTTGGGTGAGAGCCAATTTATTCAAACCATTGATAAGCAAATTTTCACTGTAGGCAAAAATCTAGCGGCCTCAGGAGGATCAGGGGAAGATGTTTTAAATCAAGTCCCTACCGTTGCTGTAGATATTGATGGGAATATTACCCTTCGCGGAGATGCAAACGTAACAGTTTTGATTGATGGGAAAAAAGTAGGTTTTGATCGACGATCGATGGTTGATAATCTGCAAGCCTCTATGATTGAAAAGGTTGAAGTTATTACCAATCCTTCTGCAAAATACGATCCAGATGGAGTGGGTGGTATTATTAACCTCGTTCTCAAGCGTGGAACTTTTGATGGCTTTAATGGGAATACATCTCTTACCGCGGGAGAATATAATAAAAATAATATAAGTGGAAACCTGAACTTTCGCACTGATAGTTGGAATGTTTTTGGTAATGCCAGCTATAGAATTGGGGAAAGATATGGAACCGGTATCAGAGAATTTGATTTTGAATATTTTCAACCAAGTGATAGTATTAGGTATCTATACCAAAAAACAGAAAGATTAAGAAATTCAGACAATATTTCTTTTAGATTTGGCGGCGATATATATCCAAACTCTGTAAGCACAATTAGTTATACCTCAACTTTTAATATACGAGATCAAGATGGACAGGAAATAATAAAAACATCTAGACCTGAACCAAGTATATTGGATGTAAAAGAAGTTGAAGAAGAGAGTGACTGGGACCACTCAATTTCATATGAAAACAAGTTTGACTCAAAAGATAAAAAACTCAATGCAAATATAAGTTATAGTTACGGTAACGAAAATGAGATTGAAAATAATTTAAACCAAGATTCAAATGTAAATAACAATGTCAAAAATCGTAATGATTTTCGAAGCACTATAGCATCCTTTGATTACGAGGACAAATTAAACGACAGATTAGCAATCGAGACTGGACTAAAAACCACTCTTAAAAAATTAGATGATGACTTATTCTTTTTTGAAGATACCTATGACTACCTTTATGATGAAAATATTTATGCAGTATATGCTACAATGGGATATGATTTGAACGACCGATTTGGTGTAAAGGGAGGCCTAAGGTTTGAACAGGTTGAAACTAAAGCCAGAGTTACAGGCGATACAACAAGCGCTACAAGTGTTACACATCATGTTGTAAACCTGGCGGTAAAAGAAGGTAAGTTTGACAATCCATATAGTCATTTCTACCCTAGTTTTTTTGCAAACTACAAACTAAGTGAAAAATCTCAGATACAGTTTGGCTACTCCAAACGTGTTAATAGGCCCGGCACTGGTTCACTAAATCCATTCCCGAATGATATGTTAGATACTACAAGAATTAGAAATGGCAATCCTTTTGTAAAACCTGAATATAGTGATGTAATGGAAGTTAATTTTTCAAATAATTCTAGAAAATTCAACTTTAACACAGGAATCTCTTATAAATACACAACGGACCCTATCGCTTGGTGGGATCGCGACGAAATTATTTATGATGGTAATTCTTATGAGTTACTTACATCTGGGAACGCTGAAAGCGCTAAAAGCCTTGGTGGTAGCATTATTGTTGGTTATCGTCCTATGCCTCTCATAAGCCTAATGCTTACAACCTGGTGGTGGAGAAACCAAACCTCCGGCGGTCAATATGAAAGCGACCTTAGTGGACTTTCTCAGGGAATGTTTAACCGTGGTCAGCTTACATTAAATATTCCAACCATCGCAAAATTAGAACTATCTGTAGGTGGAAGAGCAACAATGAAAATCACCTCTGGAAAGATTCCCGCAAACTACGGCGCTGACCTCGGTATTGAAAAATCACTTATGAATAATAAGTTATCATTAACATTAAAAATAAATGACTTATTTAACAACCGAAGGTTTATTATTGACACAGAAGAAGATTACGAATTTTTCACTCAAAATATGTATGCAGAGCGTAAACGAGGAAGAAGAACAACTTCTATTAATTTGAGATATAATTTTGGAAAAGAACAAAAAAAGAAATGGGGACGAAGAAGCTTTGGACGAGGTGGAAATGGCGGAGGCGGAATGGACATGGATTACTAGAGTCTTTTATTGTTCCAATTGTCTAACATTTTAGATGATCGTTTTTTTTCATCAATCTTTATTTTTTCCCTTTTCTTTATATCTTCATGTCAACAAGAAATCAATCAAAAAGAAAATACTATAGTCCAGCCTGATAGTACTCTCGTACAAAAGCATGGTAGATTGAGAATAGACCAAAATAAAATTGTTGATAAAAATAACCAACCAATATGTTTGGCCGGAAATAGCTTCTTCTGGAGTAATGATAATTGGGGAGGTGAAAAATTTTACACCCCTGAAGTTGTATCTTGGTTAAAAATTGACTGGAATACAAAAATTGTTAGGGCATCAATGGGTGTAGAAGATCCTGGTGGATATCTTGATAATAAAATTTCAAATAAGAACAGAGTCAAAACGATTGTTGATGCTGCAATCAATGAAGGTATATATGTAATCATTGACTGGCACTCCCACCATGCAGAAGATTATACAAATGAAGCTGTTCTTTTTTTTAAAGAGATGGCAACGATTTATGGTGAATATGATAATATAATTTATGAAATATATAATGAGCCTTTAGATATATCATGGAGTGAAATAATTAAACCCTATGCGATTGAAGTTATTTCAATGATCCGATCTATAGATCCGAATAATATTATTGTTGTGGGCACACCAGAGTGGTCTCAAAGAGTTGACCTCGCAGCCGCAGATCCAATAGAAGGCTATTCAAATATTGCATATACGCTTCATTTTTATACAATTTATCATCACCAGTGGTTAAGAGATAGAGCTAGTGCAGCTTTAGATGATGGAATCGCTATTTTTATCACTGAGTGGGGATCGATTGGATATACCCAGATTGATTCTGAAGCGAATAAATGGATGAACTGGTGTTTCGCAAATAAAATAAGTCATGTTAACTGGGCAGTCAATGATAAAGAAGAAGAATGGTCTATAGTTGTCCCAGGAGCCAGCACTACCGGAAACTGGACTGATAATGAACTGACAGATGCAGGAAAACTTGCAAAAAATATTATAAAAACCTGGCCGGAATAATAAATAAAATTATTTTAAATAACACATTTTGTTAGTACTGTTAAAATTTTCCCCAGAAACATTATAAAAATATAAACCAGAACTCACACTCCGGCCCCATTCATTGGTAGCGTTCCACTCTACCAAATAATGTCCCTGCTCCTGGTTACTATCTACCAAGGTTTTTATTTTTTTCCCTAACATATCAAAAATGATAATTTTTACCACACCATATTTCGGAACATAATATTTAATTTTTGTGGAAGGATTAAAAGGGTTAGGGTAATTAGCATAAATTTTAAATTCTTCAGGAGTTTTAAAATTTTTCATCTGCTTGAGTTGTACATCAAAACCAAAATAATCAAGAACTCTGCCTACCAATTCAATCCTTTCTAATTCATCATATATAGTTTCAAAAGGAAATCCCAAAACAAATAGCTGAGTTTCATTTTGACTCCCAGGAGCAGCCCCAGTATAGTGTGTTGCTGCAATTAATCCATTTTCATAATAAAGAGCAGGTATGGATCCCCCAAAACACAAAAATGCATCCGGGTAGTTTTCTTCGTAAACACCATAATTCCCATTATCATAATGAAGAGTCAATCCGGAAAAAAATCCCTCAGAATTTCCTGTAACTAAATAAGAATTAGAATCATCTAAATCATATTTTGTTTTTAAATAATCATTAATAAAACTTTTATCTGAAACACTGCCCATATGGTCAAGATCCCAGGCAATTTCAGAGCCACTTATAAAAACTTTACCCCCTTGAAAAAGATAATTTTTTACAAGATTTTGCTCAAATGAATTAAATGTTTCATCAGCTGTACTTTCATCACCCAACAACCAAAATACTGCTTCATAATTTTCTAATATAACATCACCATAAAAAAGTTCATCATTATCAATCGTTTCAAATGAACACCCCCACGGAGATATTGATTGACCCATCCTCATCCCGAATGAGTGATAGGGGAAAGGGTAACTTCCACTAGTGCGGTCAAACCCATCAATGATTAAGATTTTTTTTGTTTGGGAACCTTCAAAAACCCCATAACTATCCGAGTTAAAACTTTCCGTGGTTTCATCTAAAGATGAAATACTTTTTAAATTAAAATAAGCCGGATTGGACAGATTATATAAACTAAGAGTTGTTATTAATGTATCAAGAGAACTAATCAATGTCCAACCATCGTTTCCTGAATAATTGTAAATATTAAACCCATATACAGCATCCGGGTTATTTAAATTCCATTTTAAAATTATTTCATCTGATTTAATCACAGAAGAAAATTTTGGTATCGGTATGCTCCCAGCACTGCCCTCCATTCCCTGATAATACCTTGGAGTATAAGAAGTAAGTTGACTTAAATTATAATTCCTATAGCTTACTTTCCAATCATATCCAGAAGACTCCACTATTAAAAAAGATCCATCATTATTTTTTAAAACAACCATCCGCACATGACCTACTTTGTGAATTGCATCTCCGGGCTTTAAATCATCCCAGCTATCATATGCGATAGTTATATCATCATCCATCATGGCGGTAGAATAATGTGTAGAAAGATTCCAGCATCTTGAAACAAAACCAGAACAATCCACTCCAACACAATAATCGCTGACACAATAACTCTGAGAACAATCCGTTATTATATCACCTGCAAATTTATTTTCTAATAATCCAGAAGAAAACTCATTGAGTGTATTAAAACCACCCCACTTATAAGGGACATGATAATTATCACCTTCTTGAACCCATCCAGGTGTTTGAATCATTACGCCTTCAGGGTCTGTGGTCACTCCATCGGTAATATTATATTCTTCTGCATTCCAGTTAAAATTTACATAAGACTCTGCAGTCTCTAGCGCCTCTCCTGGTGTTACTGGTGGATAAATCAAGGATTCGTTTTCCTCATCGTTATTTATAATATTTTCAGGAACAATTTTATTGGGGACCATAGAATTATAATGTCTACCGATCAACATGCTATCAGGCAAGTTATATGTAATCAGGGTGTCTAAATTTTGATTTTTATTAGCCCAGCTACTAATAGTTAAACCTTTCTTTCTAGATACCAGAAAAAATAAATCCCCCTTATCCACAAAAAATTCTTGAGGAATATATGTATAATTATTATTAGGATACTCAAAAATAATTTTAACTGAACCTATTCGATCAACAACTAAGATTTTTCTTTTTATTATAAGAGGTACCTGCTGAACAATATTTTCAATATAAATATAGTAATGATTTTCCAT